>CAMNMY010000026.1 GCA_946545105.1 uncultured Clostridia bacterium | reverse complement strand
GTTGAAATAAACTTTTTAACAACATCAAAATTGACATCGGCTTCAAGCAAAGCAATTCTTATTTCTCTCATTGCTTGTTTAACTTCTAGATCTGTTAACTTACCCTTGTTTTTCATCTTAGAAAAAACATGTGATAATTTCTCTGATAAACTGCTAAATGCTCCCATTTTATTTCTCCAAGAGATTTAAAATCTCATCAATTTCTTTTTTATCTTCATTATCCACTTTATTCTTAAGCTTTTCTAATAAAGACTTTGTCTTTTCGCTCTTTTCAACCAAGTGTAACTTGGATTCAAGTTCTTCAAGAGTTTTTTCTGCTCTCTTTAGAGCATCTCTTACACCTTGTGGTGATATAGATAATCTATCTCCAATCTCATTTAAAGATAAATCTTCGTCATAATACATGCTTATTAATTGAGATTGATACTCTGTTAATATCCCTGAATAATAGTCATTATATATGCTTATGTATAGTTTATCTTTCTTTTCCATATGTGTAAAGTAAAATCACTTGTTAAAGTATTTTCCCTTTAATGATACTTAATTATATATATAATGTCAAATGAAAGAATAAATAATATTTATAGACCAATCATATGGACTGGGCAATAATAAACGCTTTCGTTAATTGGAAATACTTTATCACCACTATATATGACTAATCCATTAATTATATTCACATTATACTTATTTAAAAACGCAAAGTTTTTATTATAGCTAACAGGATTTTCGCCTTTCTTAATTTCGATTGGATATATTCCTTGCGCTGTTTCAATAATAAGATCTACTTCTTTTTTATCCTTATCTCTATAGTAATAAATATGATGCGACCCAAAATCAAATATTGCTTTCCCTGCATTGTAATAGCTCTTTACAATTTCACTTACAATATAAGTTTCATAAAAAGCTCCAGCCATTTGAGATTCCTCTAATTGCTTAGCGCTACCCCATCTACATAAATATGCCGCCAATCCTGTATCCATAAAATATATTTTTGGAGTTTTAATAATTCTATCACCAACGTTACTTAGATATGGTTCAAGCAAAACAATCAATCCAGAAGTTTTTAAAATCGATATCCACTGTTTTATAATCTTTGCGTCGACGCCTACATTACGAGAAATGTCATCATAATTTAATTGACATCCTGTTCTATATGCAACAAAACCAATAAATTTTAAGAAAATAAACTCGTTGGTATTTTTCAATACTTTTTTACATCTTTTTCTATGTAAGTATTTAAATATGATGCATAATACTTATCCCTATCCACGCTTTTAGCAATACGTTCAGGCATACCACCTTTAAAGATATTTTCAAATATAGTCTCTTTTGTAAGGGCTTTCGGTTTAAATCTCTCTTCCTTATCTCTCAATATATCTATTGATGGATCAAAATAAGAATGTGCATCCCTTTGAGCAATCTCGTTATAAGATAATGACGCTAAATTGAACACATATGTTCTTCCAGCTAAAGAATCTGCAACTGCTTCTTGTAATTCAAATTGATTTGAGCCTGATAAAACATACAACAATTTGCTTGATTCTCCATTATTCAACCATTCAAACTTTTTGTTATCTATAACAATTTTAATTTCATCTAAGAGTTGTGGAGCTTTTTGAATTTCATCAATAATTAATGGATATTTGTAAGTTTGCAAAAATAATTTTGGATTACTAATAGCTAATCCTCTATTTGCAATATCATCCAAAGAAACGTATTGAAAATCTTTAAACAAATTACGAACGACAGTTAACTTACCTACTTGTCTTGATCCATAAATTGTAATACACGCAGTTTCTTCTGCTGCTTTTAATAAGGTTTGCTCAATATCTCTTCTTAAGTACATATTTATCACCTAAGAATACGATAATTCTTTTCGACTAATGTGTCAATAGTTATTCGACTAATGTGGTATAGTTTGTCCGGATTGGTCGAACTTTTAGAATAAGCCTTCTACGAAGTCTTTTGGATTAAATGGAATTAAATCGTTTACGCCTTCGCCTACACCACAGAATATTACTGGCAATTCTCTTTCTGCTGAGATAGCAAATACAACGCCGCCTCTTGCTGTTCCATCTAATTTGTTTAGAATAATTCCATCCATATCTATGATTTCATCAAAAGCTTCAACCTGAGAAATTGCGTTTTGGCCTGTTGTTGCATCTAGAACAATATATGTTCTATAGTCTGCTTCTGGGCATTCTTTTTCTACAACTCTATTAATCTTTGCAAGTTCGTTCATTAAATTCTTTTTGTTTTGCAATCTACCAGCAGTATCTATAAGAACAACTTCTGTTCCCTTTGCTTTTGCTGATTGAAGTGCATCATATACAACTGCTGCTGCATCTGATCCTTCTTCGTGCTTAATTAATCTAATGTCAGACCTATCTGCCCAAACTTGTAATTGTTCTGAAGCTGCAGCTCTAAATGTATCTGCGGCTGCCATAACAACGCTCTTTCCTTGATTCTTGAAATATCTTGCAAGTTTTCCAATTGCTGTTGTTTTACCAACGCCGTTAACACCTGCAACTAATATAATTAGAGGGTAAGAATATGGTTCAATTTCATAATCTATACTCTCTATCATAATTTGCTTTAGAAGATCTTTTGCATCTTCAGGATGCTTAATTCTCTTTTCGTAACACTTTTCTTTGAAGTTATCTATAATTTGAGTTGTAGCTTCTGCGCCTAAATCTGCAGAGATTAGCGCATATTCTAATTCCTCATAAAATTCATCATCTAATTCTTTTGCTGTGAATACGTTATAAATTGTTTTTGAAAATGCTTCTTTAATTTTATTAAAAAATCCCATTTTAACTCCAATTATTCTTCATCTTTATTTAGTTTTTCAGCACCTGTTCTACTATGCTTAACAGCATCTTCAAGGCTTACTTCAACTACCTTAGATACACCCTTTTCTTGCATGGTTATACCTAATAATTTATCTGCTCTTTCCATTGTTGGTTTTCTGTGGGTAATAACAACGAATTGAGTCTCATTAGAGAACTTCTTTAAGAACTTAGCATATACACCTACGTTACCTTCATCTAACGCAGCTTCTACTTCGTCAAGCAAGCAGAATGGAAGTGGACGCAATCTTAAAATAGCGAACAATAGAGCAATAGCAGTTAATGCTTGCTCACCACCAGATAGAAGTGACATATCTTGAACTCTCTTTCCTGGAGGTTGTGCGAAGATTTCGATACCAGCATCTAGAGGATCTTGTCCTTCTTCTGGTTCTTTTATAGAGATTCTTCCTGAACCACCAGCAAATAATTCTTTGAATATTTCTTGGAAGTTTGTAGAAATCTTTTCAAATTCAGTATTGAACTTCTCTAAAATTTCCTTAGATAAATCATCAATAATCTTTCTTAAATCTTCCTCAGCTTTTAGAAGATCTTCATATTCTACATGCTTTTCATCATATCTTTGTTTTTCTTCTCTATAGCTATCTACAGATGTTGGGTCAACTGGGCCCAAAGCATTCTTAGATGCCTTCAAAGATTTGATTCTATCTTGAGCGCCTTCGAAATCAAAGTTCTCATCTTTATATTGAAGAGCTGAATTATAATCAAGACCATAGTCTTCCATAATCTTCTCTTCAAGGTTTCTCATTCTTTCATCAATAGAGATTAATCTCTTTTCGTTTGTATCCTTCTTATGAGTAGATTCCAAAACTCTTTGAGATATTGATGCCTTTTCGTTTGATACGCGCTTAGAATCTTCAATCAATTCTCTCTTCTTTTCGATGTATTGATTAATAACTGTATCTAATTCAGCTAATCTCTTTTTGTCTTCTTCAGACATTACTGTTGATTTCATCTTGCTTTCAACAGATTTAATATTTGATTCACTAGAACTTAGGATTTCTTTACATTGTTCGATGTTTTGCTTTGTAACATCTTTTTCTTCATCCAATCTTTCTAATTCTTTCTTATACCATTCAATGTTGTTTACTAAGTTTTGGAATTGAACACCAAGATTTGTAACCTTAGCATCAATTTCAGTCTTTTCTTTCTTCATTGCAGCAAATACTTCTTTACCTTCTTGTGCTGCTGAATTAATATCTTCTCTATTTAGAGAGATATCTTGGTTTTGCTTATCTACCTTAGCCAAAGCTGCTGCATATAATTCGAATTGCTTTTCTGCTTCGCCCTTATTGTGCTTAGCATCCTCTAATCTCTTATTTAAATCTACAAGGATATCTACGATAGCTTCGTATCTTGAATTTTCTTGGATGTATTTATTATTTGCTTCTTCAGCTTCTGATTCATATTCTTCGATTTGTTCTGCCAAATCTTCATATTCTTCTTTATGCTCTTTGTATTTAATCTTTAAATCTTCAAATTCTTGCTTTATAGAAACAAGTTTTTCTTTTGCTTCTTTATATTGAGTTTCTTGAGATAAAATACCAAATGTCGCGTTCTTAGAACCACCGACGATAGAACCTGTTGTATTGAATACTTCGCCATCAAGAGTTACAATCTTTACTTGGTAAGAATATTTTCTTGCTAAATCAATACCTATATCTACGTTTTCACAAACAACGGTATTTCCTAATAAACCAGAGAATATGTTATTAAATTGAGAATCGTATTTAATTAATTTAGATGCAACACCTAAACAACCTCTTTCATTTACAATGTTTCTACATTGAGGATCAATCTCTCTTGTTCTATAACTTGATAGAGGTAAGAATGTAATTCTTCCGATTCCATTTTGCTTTTGGAAATTAATTAAATCTCTTGCTGAATATTCATCTTTAACAACGATATTTTGAAGAGCGTTTCCAAGTGCAACTTCAATTGCTAATTGAATCTTTTCTGGAACTTGAATTAAATCTGCGACTACACCAATAACTCTAGATCTTACATATTCATTAACCTTAGCTTCTTTTAGAAGTCTTTGAACAGGTCCTGCATATCCTTCTTTAGAGTTGATGATTTGCTCTAACATATTCTTTCTTGTTAGACAAGATTGATATTCCGCAGACAATTCTTCTGTTCTAGTTCTTGCGTTTTCAATTAACTTTTCTAATTCGCCATATCTATTGTTTAGCTTTGTGATTGTTTCTTCTAATCTATCTTTTTGATCTTTTAATTTAGAAACTGATGTTTCAAAGCCTTCTTTAATTGTTTCATTGTTATCTACTTGCTCATTTAAATCTTTGATTTCTTCATCATATTCTGCAATTCTATCAAGCGTTGCTTGCTTTTGAGCTTCAATCTTACCGAAGTTCTTTTTGATGTCACCAACAGATTCTAATAGCTTAGTAATTTCTGAATTCTTATTCTCAAGAGCTTGTTCTCTTTCATTGATTTCAGAATTTAATTCAGTTTGTCTCTTAACTGCTGCGTTGTAATCTTCTTGAACATCTACCTTTTCTTCTTCGGCCATCTTCATCTTAGAGTAGTTTTCTCTATATTGAGCATTAATCTTCTCTAATTCTTCTTCAAGCTTTGTCAATCTTATAGAGTAGTCATTCTTTGTTGTTAAATAACCTTCTTTTGTAGCAGAATATGTATTTCCTTTACCTAAAAGATTTTCTTTCTTTACGGCAAGTTCTGTTTGTTCGTTTTGAGCATTTGTAAGCAAGATATCTAATTGAGCTTGCTCTGTTGTAATCTTTTCAAATTCTGCGCTCTTTTTCTCTAATTCTTCGTTTAAGCCTTCAATTTCCTTTTCAAGTGAATCTATGATTCCCTTTATTCTTTCTACTTGAGCTGCTTGATTATCTTTTTGGAATACATATGAGTTAGCCTCTAATGTTCTTAACTCATCCATAATCTCCATGTATTTTTTAGCAGCTTCAGCTTTTCTTTCTAATGTATTTACGTTTCTTTCAATTTCGGCCAATAGCGCTTCTAATTGTTGCTTATTTACTTCGTAAGCGGCCAAATTAGCAAGAGCTTCTCTTCTTGCAATCTTTGATGACAAAACGCCAGCAGCGTCTTCAAATAGAGCTCTTCTTGCTTCTGGTTTTGCATCGATGATTTCTTGGATCTTACCTTGACGAACGATTGAGTAACCTTCTCTTCCTAAACCTGTTTCTCTAACAAGAGCAATGATATCTGTCATTCTTGCTGGAGTATCGTTTATATAGAATTCGCTACCACCATTTTTATATAACTTACGAGTGATTTTGACTTCGTCAAATTCAAGTGTCTTAAATATTCTATCTGGGCCTTCATTATTGAATGTTAAAGAAACTTCGCAATAAGACATTGCCTTTCTTCTTTCTGTACCATTGAAGATAACGTCTTGCATGCTTTTACCACGCAAAAGTTTTGGGCTTCTCTCTGCTAAAACCCAACGAATAGCATCTACGACGTTACTCTTACCGCATCCATTTGGTCCAACAATAGCTGTCATACCATCTTGGAAGTCAAGCTTGGTTCTGTCTGCAAATGCCTTAAATCCGTAAACTTCAAGTCTTCTAAATTTCATTAATGTTCTAAGGCCTTCTTATTTATATTCTTTATTGCATTTTTTGCATCTTTATCTAATGATGAACAATCTCCAAATGCCTTGTCTTTAATAGTCTTACAAGTTCTTGGTATTGTAATCTTCTTTAGGTTTTCGCATTTTGCAAATGCGTAATAATCTATTGCGATTAATCCATTTTGAACATCTACTCTTTCTAATGCTTTACAAGCATAGAAAGCGCTTTGTCCTATTGTATCTAAAGTTGATGGCAATTTAACATAATTCAATCCCTTGCATAGATAGAATGCTTCTTCTTTTATCGCTTTTACTCCTTCTTGAAGAACAATTGAGCGAACAGATTGATTATGATAAAAAGCTTTTTCACCAATTGCTTCAACTTCAATTGGCACAACTACATCTCCACCATTTCCAACATAAGAAGTTAAGACTTTATCTTCGATAATAAAATCTTCTTTTGGAGATTCATCGAATTCCTTAGATAAAGATTTCCTTTGTTGAATTAGGTTATCTATATTAAATAAAAGCTTGTGAACTTTTTGTGTTCTTGCGTCGCTTTTAGATGTTTGCATTGCAGCGTATAGAGAATCTATATTTGCATATATTTGGTCATCTATTTCTTTTGCTATCTTTGAAGATAATTCACTTAGGTGTTCAAATCTAGAAAAAGTTAATTGGATGTCCTTAAATAGATCTTCATCTGATGTGCATTTTTGAAGACATAGTTCAAATCTTCTTAGGTATTTAGAACGAACATTTGCGTTATTCTTATCTTTTTTAAACACGTCAAATAAACCCATAATTTTCTCCTTCGCCTATATAATATTAACATAGCAATTTGAGTTATTCAAATTGTTTTTATTTTGCCCTCTCAAGGAAGTGTTTAGCACATAATTGCTCTGCAGATTTTACATCCTTTGCTTTAGCAGACTCTTCAAATTTATCATCTACATATAAATCTACAAAGTGTACTGGATCGTTATCTGTTCCTTCTCTCTTTACAACAACAAATTTAACTCTTGATGCACCATATTTTTCATATAGTTGAGATTTAGGATCCTTTTGCAATTTATTCTCTTCATGGATAACATCTGCTTCAAACAATTCCATAATATATTTTCTTGCAGCAAGGTATGCTTTATCAAATTCATTATCTGATGAGGCATCCGCATAAATTGCAGCAGCTGTTGATTCAATCAAATCTGAGATAACTGAATCAGAAGGATTCTTAATTAAGCTTCTAAAGCATTTATCTAAGCCTAATTCTCTAACCTTTTCAGCAAGTGGCTCTTTTGATGCAAATTTTTGTCTTAGAACTGTCAAATTGCCTTCTGACATATCCTTATATATAAGAACTAATCTTTCTGCGATAACTAGATTTAAAATACTATCTCCTAAGAATTCTAATCTTTCATAGCTTTCTTGCTTTGTTACATTTAGTTTTGCATCATTTGCAAAAGAAGAATGTGTTAAAGCGCGCTCTAGAATAGATAAATCCTTGAATTTATATCCACAAACTCTTTCTATAATCTTTGCTGCGTCGAATACTCTTTTATCTACAACGTTCATTATTCGTTCATTCCCTTTTCGATTAATCCGCAAACATCGCCTTCAACCATCTTAGATGCTTGCAAAATTGCAGCTTTAAATGGAACGGCAGTTGAAGATCCGTGTGCCTTAACAATAACCTTTTGAATCCCAAGTAATGTTGCACCGCCTACTTCATCAACGCTCATTTTACTCTTTACGCCACGAAGTGTATTCTTTAAAAGTAGCGCACCGATTTTAGCTTTAAGGCCGCCATTTTTTACGCCATCTTTTACAAGTTTTAAGAAGTTCTTTGCCATACCTTCTGTAGCCTTGATTGCAACGTTTCCAGCAAATCCATCGGTTACTAATACATCTACTATTCCAGAAACGGTATCCGTTGCTTCTACATTTCCAACGAAGTTTAACTTCGATTCTTTCAAAATTTGATATGCTTCTTTTGTTAGAGCATTTCCCTTTTCTTCCTCAGCCCCATTATTTAAAAGACCA
>CAMNMY010000025.1 GCA_946545105.1 uncultured Clostridia bacterium | reverse complement strand
GATATCTTAAAGCAATTAACAGAAGCTGGTGCTACAGCTGAATTAATCTAAGCTTATACACATACTTAATGATAAATAGAATATGGCCTGGATTTACCAGGCCATTTTTCTTTTCTTTTTTAGATGAATTGATTTTGTTCTTCTGAGTATTCGTAATTAATTGATTTGAGTTTCTCTATAATCTCAGACTTAGATACGTCTAGATCGTCGCATAATGCGTCCAAAGAAGAATAATAATCTCTCAATTTTAAATTGACATAACTTAATAATAATACTGGATCTTGTGGTATCATTTTTCACCTCGCTTATAAGTACATTATATATTATATAAACTCAATATTGAAAGATTGTTTTTCTTGTGCTAATATGTTTATACCGAGGTGAAATATGAAAGTTTTATTATTACAAGACGTTAAAGCACATGGTAAAAAGGGAGAAATCGTTGAAGTTAACGATGGATATGCAAGAAACTTCTTAATCAAGAAAGGACTTGCCAAGGAAGCAACAGCTTCAGTAATTAACGAAACAAACCAAAAGAATGCTCAAGAAGCAAAGATAAAAGCAAGAGAATTAGCTGATGCTCAACAAATGGCACAAGCTTTAGATGCTCAAACAATTGAAGTATCTATAAAGACTGGGGATAATGGCAAATTGTTTGGATCAGTAACAAGCAAAGAAATCTCAGATGCTCTAAAGGCAAAAGGATTTGATGTAGACAAGAAGAAGATAGTCATTAAAGATACAATTAAATTAATTGGTATCTATGGTGTAGAGTTGAAACTATATCCTGGCGTTACATGTTCAATTAACGTAAAGGTTGTTGGAATTTAAGCAAAACAAGACAAATAAAATAGGACTGCATATCATTTGCAGTCCTAATTTTTTTTGCGATTAATCTAATTAAACATTTAATACGTAGTAGTATTCGCCTTCAATGATTCTTGTAATAACATTTGTGTATCCATTAATCTTTGCATAGGCAACATTGCAAGAAATGTTATTTGTTGTTCCAAGTAATGAATCTGAAGTCTTCATTGTAATAGTTTTACTGTTAATAGCATCACTTTGACCATTAACATTTACTGCAGTTCCTTTATCTAAAGAGTTTGTTAAAGAAACTTTTTCTTTAGAATTTTTATCTAAATCAAAGATGTTGAATGTGTAACTAGCAAAAGCAGAATCATCTGGCATACTTCTTGCAACATAATAAATCATTGTGTTATCAAAATATGGGCTTGTTTCATATTTGCCATTCTTGATTGATTTTTCTTCATCCCAGTTGCTGCTTAATCTATATTTATACTTCTTACCATCTGTGTTTTTAGAAACAAAACTTTCTTCTTTATCTTGAGACTTTAAAGAACTATAAGAACCAAGAATTTGATAGCTCTTAGTGAAGATAGCGATTGTTGTTTTGCTATATGTGCCATCTGAAGTTTCTAGAGTTGTTGTTGCCATATATGTTTCGTTAACAGATTCTGTGTTAATCTCGTAAAGTTGTTCAGAAGATTCAACTAATCCTGTTTTTCCTAAATAATAAGTAGCGTTTTTAGATAATGTCTCAACTTTCATTGTTAGTGTACCAATAGAAGTTGTATCTGTTCCTTTATACATAGAATAAGTAAATACTTCAGGAAGTTTAGCTGAACGCCAAATATTGTATTCACTGAAAATTTGTGTTAATGATGTGTTGCCAGCGCATCCCATAAATCCGACTAAAGATAATGCGACGATCAAAACAACTACAACTGATAATAATATAATCTTTTTCATTTTGCCTGTCCTTTTATAAATTCGAGATAATTTTAACAAATACAATATATATTGTAAAGTAATATTGATTTACGGCCAATTGTGATGAAAAGCGTTAAAAGCGACAAAAATGGGATTTTATTAAAATACGATATTTATAAAATAAATAACGTGTGTTAGAATTGAGTTATGGTAAATTTATTGTTAACAAAAACAATCGATAGTAAATATCTGTTAGAAAGAGCTAAACAAGATTATGATGAAGCAAAAGCAGCTGGCGTTAAGATAAAGCAATTATTTATCGTTCCAGATAGAATTGTTGTTTCATATCAAATGCTTATTTTAGAGGCATTAGAAATTGAAGGCTCGACAAATATTGATGTTTGTTCTTTTAGAAATTTAGCAGATAATATTTTAGGTAGAGAAGCGGTTAATTCACTAAATCAACAAACAGAAACAATGTTGATTAGAAAGGTTATTGAAGACAATAAATCAAAACTTGAATATTTTAAGAACAGCGCAAAATATCCAGGATTTGCTGTTGAAATGATAAGATTAATAACCACTCTAAGATCAAACGGCATTAATCCTGATTCGTTAGGCAATTTACTAAATTCAGTAAGCGAAAAATATAAAAACAAGATTCGCGACATTCAATTGATATTATCTTCATATTTAAAAGAATTGGATTCAAGAGAAGATTATATCTCTAAACTTGAAAAGTTAAAGAATTATATTCATGCATATAATGATTCAAATGATGATACAGTTAAAGAATATAAATATGCTGATTATAATATTTACGTTGCAGAGTTTTTTAATTTCTCGCAAATTGAATTGAATATATTAAAAGAGATGTTTAACAATGATGCTTTAACTAAAAAGTATATTGCTATTCCATATTCTGAAAACGATAACTCATATATATTCCCAAATTATCTAAAGAGTAAATTTGAGAGTATGTTTGCGAATTTGAATATCGAAGAAGTGTATAAACAAGAAGAATTAAAGCCTAATATATATGAAGATATTCAAAGCGAATTATTTGGATTTAATAAAATAAATAGAAGTGAAAAAGCAAAAGAAATTGAAATCCAAGTTGCTAATAATATTGAAAATGAAGTTAAAGCACTTGCTTCTCAAATTAAGTTATTAATTCACAAAGGTGCAAGATATAAGGATATTGCATGTATATGTTGTGATGTCCCAACATACACAGATACTATTACATCTATATTTAAAAAATATGATATTCCATATTTCACTGATGTAAAAGCTCAGCTTATTGATCAAAAAATCACAAAGATATTAATGCTTGCTCTAAAGATTAAATTGAATAAGAGTTTCTTGCAAGCTGATGTATTTGCTTTATTAAAAGCTTTTGGAGATGTAATAGCAAAAAGAGATGATATCAATAGATTCGAAAATTATTGTTTAAAGAATGGCATTGAATTCAATAAATTTGAAAACAAGATAGAAGAAGACAAAGTCTTGGAAGATATTAGATTAAAGTTATTAAGTCTTTTAAAGCCTTTAGATTTCACAGAAGCGGTAAATGTTAAAGAGATGATAGCTGCTATCCGTGCGTTCTTAGACAAGATTGACGCAAAGAAGATTTGCGAAGATTTGGCTACACAACAACAAGAACAAAAGATGGATATAGAAAGTAGTGTTACTCTTCAATCATATAAGAAGTTAACACAAATACTTGAGCAATTAGAAAACGAGAAGATGCTTGGTGAATGCAAGATGGCAAAAGATGTATTCGTTAAAGTATTTGAAGCAACATTATTGTCTGTAACAATTACAACAATCCCAATGTATATTGATTGTGTATATGTAGGTGATTTACAAAAGAGTAGATACGAGAAAAAGGATTATATCTTTATTATCGGTGCAAACGAAGCATTATTCCCACAAGATATTCAAGAAAGTTCTATTTTAACATCTCAAGATTTAAACGTTTGGGAACAATGTGGAAAGCTATCTATATTCCCAACAATTAAGGATTCTAATAGACAATCTAAATTAAATGTATTGATGGCTCTTCTAAAGGCAAAGAAAAAGCTTGTTGTTTCATATCCAATTCAAGATATGGAAGGTGATGAATTAAAGAGAGCAAGCGCTCTTGATAGCCTATGCAAGATAATTGGCCAAGTAGATAAAGAAGGAAATCCAGAACCTGTTGCTATTGATACTCCAAATGATAAATGGGATGAAGAAAAGTATATTGAGTTTGTTGGTGCAACTAAAAACGCACTTGAATCCTTAATAGCTATAAGAAAGAGTATCGATGAGAATTTGTTACACGAAAGCGATTTAACAAAGAAGGTTTGCAATGCTTTGTATCAAATGGCAGTTAAAGAATTAAAAGATAAGACAATAGTTGACGATATCTTAAAAGGATCTCATGAAATTGATGACAAGATTAATGTTGATTGGGATTTGATAAGTGAATCAATTTCTCCATCAAGATTGGAATCATATTTAGGATGTCCATTTAGATATTATGCTCAATATATTTTGAAGCTAAAGAAGAGAGAAGAGTTCGGCGTTGATATCGCAGATACGGGTACTATTATTCACGAATGCTTTGAAAAGTTCTTCTCACAAAAAGATTATGATACAAAGAGCGAAGCTCAAATTAATGATTTTGTAGTGTATACAATTACAAATATTATTGATAGAGAAGAATATAAATATTTAAACAATGAAGAATTCAAAATTGTTTTAGATGATTTAAAGAAAGAAACAGCTAAATCTATATCTACACTTGTAGAAAAGATGAAAACATCTTTATTTAAACCAATGGCACTTGAAGCTGTTATTGGTGATGGCAAGGATGCAACATTCAAGCCACTTGAATTGGATTTAGGAACAGGAAAGAAGATTAAGTTAACAGGTAAGATAGATAGAATTGATTCGTATAATGACGAAGCATTCATTGTCGATTACAAATCTAAATCTAAATCTTCAGCAAGTATTGAAATTAGAGATGTAATGTATGGCAATAAGATACAAATTATTGTGTATTTAGACACGATTGTTAAGAATGGAGGAAAAGTTCCTGTTGGCGCTTTCTATTTACCATTATCTAGCAAGATATCTTCAGATACAAAAGAAGAAAGAGTCCAATATGTAGGAATGATATCTAATAGTGTTAAGGCAATGTTGGATATGGATACATCAATGGATAATCTTACGGAGAAAAAAGAGAGTAGCTTATTCCCATTTAAGTATAAGCCTAGCAAATCAGGTGGTTCATATTCGACAAAACAAGGAAATACAATGCTATCAAAAGAAGATTTCGATAAGTTGTTTAATTATGTAGAGAATTTAAGTGTTACGGTTGCGAACGAAATTAATTCTGGAAATATTAAAGTTGCACCACAATCATATAAAGATAAAGAAGCACAAAGATGTCAATATTGCGATTATAGATCAATATGTAAGATTGATGACAATTTAGCAAAAATAAGAACTGTAAAAGGTACCAATTCGGAATTACTAAAGAAATTGAGAGGAGAAGAAGAGTAAAGTGGAAGAAAAGCAAATACCAAAAGATCAAGCACAAAGAGACTTAGCTATAAACACTATCGATTCAAATGTGTTAGTATCTGCTTCTGCTGGAAGCGGCAAGACTTTCATTATGACTCAAAAGGTAGCCAAATTGGTTTCTGGAGAAATTGCGAATTGTAATGTTCCACAACCTATCTCAAATATGATGATAGTTACATTTACTCGTGCTTCCGCAAAAGATTTAAAGATTCAAGTGACAGCGACTTTGATTGAAGCAATTCAAAAGCAAAAAGATGAATATGCAAAAGAAAAAGATCCAAAGAAGAAAGAAGAGATAAATCAAAAGATAGAGAATTTAAAAGAGCAAATGGAAGATGTTGCTACAGCAAGTATCTCTACTATCGATTCTCTATGTTCAAATATTGTTAGAGAATATTCTGATTTAGCAGATGTTGATCCATCGTACACAATTATGGAAGAGGATGAATCGAGTTTATCTTTGGCAAAAGCGATAAAGAATGTATTAAACAATTTAAACAATACACCAGATGAAAATTATTTGAGATTATTGAAATTCTTTGGAGAAGAAGATTTAAAGAATGCATTAACAAAGTCATACAAGTTTGTTAGAAATAATAAGAAGTATTTAGATTATCTAGAGCAAGATGCAAAGAAGATGTATCTAAATGACGTCTTAAATAACAAATTGATTAATGGCTATTTCGAAGAATTTAAAAAGGAAGTTGAATATTATAAAACAGAAGGAATTGACAATCTAAGATTTGAAATCGATAAATTAGCAGATGGCGTTGCTAAAGATGAATTTACAAGAATCAGCAACGATATATATAACGTTTTATCTAAATTAGAGAGTTTGGATGTTGTAGATGTCCCAGCGGCATGCAAGAATATAGATATAAGTATTAAAATGCCTGGTAAGAATAAAGTCGATTCTATAGAGCTTGAACAATACTGTAAGGTAGAGGCTTTAATCAAAGATATTAAGGCTTTCTTGGTTGGCGATGGATTATGCGCACAAATTGCTGAATACGATTTTGAAAATGAAAACAAAGATATTATATTTGATGGAAAACTCGTAGATAAGTTCATTGAGATTATAAAGCTTGTAGATTCTACCTATAGTGAATTAAAGAAGGCGGATAATAAATTAGACTTCAATGATATAGAACAAATTGTCGCTAATCTTTTAGATTTAGAATCAGGAGAGGTTAAAGAGGCACTTCAAGCAAAATATAATTATTTGTTTGTGGATGAATGCCAAGATGTTAACCCACTTCAAGATTACATTATGAAAGAAATTTCTAATGGAAAGAATCTATTTATGGTTGGTGACATAAAACAAAGTATCTACGGGTTTAGATTATCTGACCCATCACTATTTTTAGGAAGATATAAGAAGTACTTGAATGATAGTAATGAGGGATTAGCTGTTGAATTAAATACTAACTTTAGAAGCAAGCAAGGTATTCTAGATTTTGCAAATGATGTATTTAAGTTTAATATGACAGATGAATTTGGTGGCATTAATTATAAGGACAATGCAATGCTAAATCCTATTGGAAATAATGCAGAAGATAATGTTACTAGAGTTCAGATTGCTGTATTTAAAAAAGATGAAAAGCAAGCACAAGATCAATTAGGAGAAGATGGCATTTATTCTATAAGTGGCCATAACTATACAGTAGCTCAAAATAGTAACGATAAAGAAGCTCAATATATTGTTAATAAAATAAATGCGCTTATAGAAAGTGAGAAATATAAATATAGTGATATAACAATTTTGTTTAGATCAAGATCATCACAAGTTGAGAATATTGTTTCAAGAATTAGACAATGTGGAATACCAATTGATATGTCTAACGCAATTAATGAATCAAAGAGTAGTGAGATATCTACATTGATCTCTTTATTGAATGTTATTGATAATGATAAGCAAGATGTTCCACTAACAAGTGTTCTATTAAGTGTGTTTGGTGGATTTAATCCAACTGAACTTGCAAAGATCAGCAAGGCTACACCTAGAGAGCAAGGAAAGTTAGATTATTTCCATCAAGCTTTTGATTTATATGAAAGAGCTGATGATATCTTTGAAAAGATTAATAAATTTAAGGATTGCATTGAGAAATACAGATTTGATTCTCAATTTATGTCAGTTGCAGATTTGCTAGAAAAGATAATAGATGAAACAAGATACGATGAATATGTTTTAGCTCAAGAAGATGGTGATGTTGCTCTAAATCAAATAAAAACATTTATAAAGAATATTAGAGGCAAAGCATATAATTCTTCTATTTCAAAGTTCTTATCTACATATAGAGAATATGATTCAATTGACTCTACAAAAGAAGTATATAATATGTCTGAAAACTGTGTGAAAACAGCTACAATTCATGCAAGTAAGGGGCTTCAATATAAAGTAGTATTCTTGGTAGATATATCTCATGGCCAAAAGAATGAAACAGATAAAGTAATTTTGCAAAAGAATGCAGGCATTGTATTTAAGCATTTTGATGAGGAGTCTTTGAGCTATTCAACTGGGCTTGCATACACATGCGCACAAGCACTTAAGAAAAAAGAAGAGCAAGAAGAAATGATGCGTGCTTTGTATGTTGCTTTGACAAGAGCAAAAGAATATATGTATATAACAGGTACAGATAATAGCGAATTGCCAGCATATGGAGAACTTGTAAAGAGAACTGCATCAGGCGATGAACTACTACTTCCTCAAGATGCAACGGATATGTACGATTGGATGAGAATAGCATCATCTAAGATTCAAGATTTTAAAGCAAAGTATTTTGATAAAGAATGTATAGACTTTGAATTGAAGCCATGGGATGACAATACAAAAGCAAAGAGTTCAAACTATGTAATTGAGGATAACGATTTTGTCACAAAGATTTCCGAACTAACATTAGACAATTATGATTATAAGGATAGTGCAGAATCTCCACTTTGGTATTCTGTTACCCAAATTAACAAACAAGATATAGATGACGAAGAAGATACTCCAGCTATTATTATTGAAGAGAATCTAGATGATTTCTTCTCAGTAGAGGAAAAACAAACATCACCAGAAGCTGGTACTGCATATCATAGAGTTCTAGAATTATTAGATTTTTCTAAATCATATACAAAAGATGATATAGATGAAGCTATGAAACAAATGGTTAAAGATGATAAATTAACTCAAGAACAATACCTTGCAGTAAAGCCTGAAGATATTAAATTCTTCTTAGATACAGATTTAATACAATCTATAAAGAAT
>CAMNMY010000024.1 GCA_946545105.1 uncultured Clostridia bacterium | reverse complement strand
AAACAATGGTTATCCCAATGGGTGACAAGACTCAAGTTCAAGTTGTTTCTTGGTATGATAATGAAAATTCTTATACATCTCAAATGGTTAGAACAATTAAGTATTTCTCTAAGTTATTAAACAAATAAGAAATAATTAATAAATAACTAAAGGAACCAAAGGCTGGTAGGACATGCGTTTTACCAGCCTATTGTTTTTAATTTGACATAAATATATTTATAATATAAAATGTTGAATATTATTGAGGAATTATGCCACAAACAAGAAAAGAAAAGTTAAAAGCTGATTTAAAATACATGGGCAAGAATATAACTGAAGTTATATTACCGGTTGTTGGCCTATGTGGTTTTTCCGGAATAGTCGTAGGCTTATTGGTAGGCTTTTTTAATTATGGAATAAAGAATCTTGTTAAGTGGAGTAAGGAAATTTATTCATTAGTTGCTGAACATTTAGCATTTTTACCACTTCTATTATTTGGATTGGGAATATTAGCTATTGCTATGGCATATTTGCACAAGTGGGCCCCAGAAAGTAGAGGAAGTGGCGTACCACAAACAGAAGGTATGATGAGAGGAATGGTTGGCTTTAAACCATTTAAAATGATGTTTGCGATGATAGTTGGTTCAGTTATTAGTTTCTTTGCTGGTTTGCCAGTAGGAACTGAAGGTCCATCTCTACAATTAGGTGCTTCTTCATCTCAAGCTGTATCAAATATGTTTAAATCAAAATTGGCTTGGCAAAGATATGTAATTTCTGCTGGAGCGGGAGCAGGCTTCGCTGTTGCGTTCTCAGCGCCTCTATCTGGTCTTATTTTCGTCCTTGAAGAGGGACATAGAAGATTCTCTCCAGTTTTAGTGTTATCTACTGTTGTATCAATTATATTTGGCTTTATCACATATAGAATGATGGGAAATGTTACTGGACTTTGGAATGCAGATTCTTCATATTTTAATTTTGGTAGTTTTGAAGCTGTAACATATAGACAATTTCTTGTATTGTTAGCAGTTGGTGTTGTGTGCGGTTTGAGTGCGATATTGTTCAATTATTGTTTAATACACTCTCAACGTGGTGCAGACAAACATGAAAAAGAATTTCCTTATTGGTTAAGACTATTAGTAATATTTATTATTATTGGTATTACGGGCGTATTTTTTAATTATGTAAACTATAGTGGACATGAATTAATTGAAACATTAGAGACAAGATCATTTACAACATGGATGCTTATTTTAATATTAGTTGTAAAATTCTGTTTAATATTGTTGTGCTTTAATTCTGGTGCTACAGGTGGTCTATTTATTCCAATGCTATCTATTGGTGCCTTGATTGGTGCAATTTTAGCTGACATTGGTATTGCATTAAATATATTAGATCCTAAATATTATGTATCAATTGTATGTATTGGTATGACAACATTCTTTGGTGCATCAGTAAGAGCTCCATTGACTGCAATCGTCTTAATTGTCGAATTATCTAATTACGATGCCGTATTCTTGCCACCAATGATTTCTATTATTACAGCATTCTTGGTTGCTGAGTTGTTTGGCTCTAAGCCACTTTACGATTCTATGTTGAATAGATTGAAGAAAATTTTCGCTGATTATAAGAAAGTTGAAATGGAAGATATTGATATTACAGTTGTGGATGGTGCATTTATCTCAGGCAAGAAGATTTCAGATATTTTGTGGCCAATAGATACCCTTGTAGTATCTATTAAAAGAGGCGAAGATAAAATTGTTCCAGATGCCGGTACAATAGTTAATGTCGGCGATGTTTTAACAATCCAAGTCGAAACTGGTAATAAAGAAAGAACAAAACGTTATTTAGATCATTTAATTACAGAGTAACATTGTTACTCTTTTTGGTCCAGGTGAATTATCATATTAAGTGCAACACATTAGTATAAAAGAATTGAAGCCCGGTATTAAAAAATTGGGCTTCTTTTTTTTAGAATTTAATATCAAAAATATCTGTGCAAATTCTGTTTGCGTATTCGGGTTCGTGCGTTACTAATAATATGGCGCCTTTATAGTCTTGTAGAGCATCAAATAGTGCATCCTTCGCGTTGACGTCTAGATGGTTTGTTGGCTCGTCTAGAATAAGAAGATTTGAAGGTTTTTGCATAATTGCACACAATTTAATTTTTACTTGTTCGCCTCCAGATAACTGATTTACAGGTTTTGTAGCTAAATCTCCACGAAGACCTACCTTAGCAAGTTCAGATCTAATTTCTTTGGCACTCATCTTTGGAAACATCTCATTCATAAAGGTTGTAGCAGATATGCTCTTAGTTCTAAATTCCAAATCTTGTTCAACATAATTAATTTTTGTTTGAAGATGGAAATCAAAAGTTCCAGAAATTGCTGGAAGCTTATGCATTAAAGTCTTTAATAGGGTGGTCTTTCCAAGACCATTTGTTCCTCTTATCCACATTTTTGTATCCGATGTCATAGATAAATCTATAGGTGGCAAAATAGCATTGCCATCATATCCAATCTCAAGCTTTTTAACTTCCAATAAATGCCTTGTAAGAATTTGAACATAAGGGAATTCAAAAACAGGTTTTACCGTAGATACAGGCTTTGCCATTACATCAATTCTATCTAACATCTTTTGTCTTGATGCGGCCATACCAGCGGTAGCAGCTCTTGCTTTATTCTTAGCAATATATTCTTCCATTTTCTTTATTTGCTGTTGTTGGCGCTCATAGTCGTCTCTATATTGTTGTGCCTTTTGTTCGTGTTGAATTAAGTATTCATTATATGAACACCAATACTTCGTTATTTGTGCGTTCTCAATATTTATGATTATTTTACAAGTATCATTTAAGAACTGTGTATCGTGAGAAACAAGAATGAATGTGCCTTTAAACGCATTTAAGTATTTGTTCAACCAATCTATTTGTTCTAAATCTAAAAAGTTAGTCGGCTCATCTAAAAGCATTACATCTAAATCTTGTAGTAAAAGCTTTGCTAGCATCAATTTAGCACGTTGACCACCAGATAGTGTAGCAATTAAAGTATCGTAGCCATAGTTGTTAATTCCGAGACCTGTAGCGACTTTTTTGATTTTTGATTCTAAATCGTAAAAGCCTGCATTATCTAAACGCTCTTGCATTTTAGCGGTTTTTTCAATTAAAGCATTTAAAGTTTTTTCATCAGCATCTCCCATTTGTTCATATAGGGAATTTAGTTCTGTTTCTAAATCAAATAGATATTGAAAAGAAGTTTTTAAATACTCCATAACCCCAAGTGATCTATCAATGTTTGCATGTTGATCTAAATAACCCCAGCGGATGCCGTTTAACCATTTAACTTCACCACCATCTTGAGATAGGTTGCCGGCAATGATATTCATGAAGGTAGATTTGCCTGCGCCATTTAGGCCGACAACGCCAATATGTTCGCCATTGTTAACTGTTAGGTTAGCTCCATCGAACAATTGCTTTTCGTCAAATACATGAGATAGGTTTGTGATTGTTAAAATGCTCATGGTTATATATTAACTAGAAAGCGTGAATTTAGGCAATTAAAATGCCTCTTTATTATTAAAAAGCAAAATATTATAATTAAATTAGTGGGGGAATTATGAAGAAAGAACTAATTGTTAATCCTAGAACTAAATGGTATAAAGATGCCGTTGTTTATCAAATTTATCCAAGAAGCTTTTGCGATTCAAACGGGGATGGCATAGGCGATTTAAGAGGTATTATCTCAAAACTAGATTATATAAAATCTTTGGGAGTTAACGCGATTTGGCTATCTCCGATTTATAAATCACCAAACGATGATAATGGCTATGATATTTCGGATTATAGAGATATTATGGATGAGTTTGGAACGATGGATGATTTTAAGGAAATGATTAAAGGTATGCACGATAGAGGCATCAAGTTAATTATGGACTTAGTTGTAAACCATACATCAGATGAACACAAGTGGTTCTTAGAGAGCAAAAAGTCTAAAGATAATCCATATAGAGATTACTATATCTGGCGTGACGGAAAAGGGAAGAATCCACCAAATAACTGGATGAGTAATTTTGTTGGCCCAGCCTGGGAATACGATGAAACGACAGATCAATACTATCTACATCTATTCTCAAAGAAACAACCAGATTTAAATTGGGAAAATCCTAAGGTAAGAAAAGAAGTTCAAGATATTTGTAATTATTGGTTTGAATTGGGCGTGGATGGTTTTAGATGCGATGTTATCACATACATATCTAAAGCAGAAGGACTTCCTGATGGTAATTTCTTTAAAGATTTGCCTTTAACTGGACAACATCAATATGTAATGGGCCCAAGATATCACGAATATATGCATGAGCTATATGAAAATGCATTCGGAAGATATGACACTATGACTGTTGGTGAAGCTGCAGGAATTACATTTAAAGATGCGTTCAAGAGTATAGACGAATCTGTTGAAGAATTGGATTCAGTATTTACATTTGAACATGTAAATGCAGATATGTATTTCCAAGTATTCCCACATAAGCTTAGCTTGCCTAAGTTCAAAAAGATCCTATCTAATTGGCAAACATTGCCTTTGACATCTCAACCAACTTTGTTCTTAGAAAATCACGACCAACCACGTTCTTGGCCAAGATTTGTTATGTATGAAAAAGGGAATAAAGAATTGGCTTGTAAGATGCTTTTAGTTGCTATGCAAATGCAAAGAGGTACAGCTTATGTTTACCAAGGCCAAGAGATTGGTATGACAAATATCGAATTAAAAGAAGATGAATATATCGATATTATGGCTACAAGAATCTTTGGCATCATCAAACAAAAAGCTCCATTTATGATGCCTATAGCAAGAAATGCTATGGCAAAAAGAGCAAGAGACCATGCAAGAACTCCAATGCAATGGGATGCTTCTGAATTGACTGGATTTACAACAGGAAAGCCTTGGATGAAGATAAACCCAAACCATGTTGAGATAAATGTAGAAAGCCAAGATAAAGATGAAGATTCAATTTTGAATTTCTATAGAAAATTTATTAAATTCAGACTAGGAAAAGAATTGATAATTTCCGGCAAATATACACCTTATTTAGAAAAAGATAAATCACTATTTGTTTATACGAGAACGATAGGAAAGCGAGGATATTTAGTTATTTGTAACTTCAAGAATAAGGATGTCAAATTTAATATACCAAAAGATTTGAAGATAAAATCTTCAGAGCTTGCAATAACAAACTATAAAGAACCAATTTCAATAACTGTAGAGAGCAGAATGATTAAGCCTTTTGAAGCTGTGGTATATGAAATAGAAGTGGAGTAATGAACGCTTTAGATTTAGAAAAATTTCAATCATTAGTAGATAACGCAAATAGCATCGTATTCTTTGGCGGTGCAGGGGTTTCTACTGAATCTGGAATACCAGATTTTAGAAGCCAAGACGGGTTATATAATCAAAAATATAAATATCCGCCAGAAGAAATTATTTCTCATACTTTTTTTATTCATAGAACTGAAGAATTCTATGAATTCTACAAAGATAGAATGCTATTTTTGGATGCTGAACCAAATATTACGCACAAGACTTTAGCAAAGCTTGAAAAAGCTGGAAAATTATCTGCAATCGTTACTCAAAATATTGATGGGTTACATCAAAAAGCTGGCTCGAAAAACGTATTTGAATTACACGGAAGTGTACTTAGAAATTATTGTACAAAATGTAGAAAGTTTTATGATGTGAATTTTATTAAAAATTCAAAAGGTGTGCCACTATGTTCATGTGGTGGCGTTGTAAAACCAGATGTCGTACTTTATGAAGAAGGGTTGGATATGCGAATAGTTGATGGCGCAATTCAAGCAATTGAAGATGCGGATTTATTGATTATTGCTGGAACATCTTTGGTCGTTCAACCCGCGGCTGGATTAATTAATTATTACCACGGAAAAGATATCGTTTTAATTAACAAAACGCCAACGCTTGCGGATTATAGGGCAACGATTACTTTTCACGAGCCAATGGGCGAAGTATTTTCACGTTTAAAAATTTAGCAAAATATCACTATTTTTATGTGCTTTTTTAGCGACTTTGAGTCGTTTGTATTATTTTATAATATTTTTATTAAAATGCGTATTGAATCGCTTGCGCTTGAATGTTATAATTTGAGTATTGAAAGAAAAAGGAGTTAATACGAGATGATTGATACAAAGCAACCGGTTTATTTGTTTCATGAAGGCACGAATCATGAGGCTTACAAATTATTAAGTCCTAGTCAAATAGTTGAAGGGGGAAAGAAAGGATGGGTGTTCAGAGTATGGGCACCACACGCAAAGACAGTTAGTGTCGTTGGTGACTTTAACTATTGGGATAGATCATCAAATCCAATGTATAAGATTAGCGATGGTATTTGGGAAGTATTTGTAGAGGGTCCAAAAATCTATGACAACTACAAATATAGTATCGAAGCTCAAGATGGCAGAATTATTATGAAGTCTGACCCATTTGCTCTTCATACTGAAACAGCACCACAAAACGCATCAAAACTTTATGAATCTTCATACAAGTGGTCTGATTCAAAGTGGCTTAAGGCTAGAGAAAATGTTAACCCATATGAATCTCCAATGAATATTTATGAACTTCATTTAGGAAGCTGGAGAAGACATCAAGATGGAAATGTTATGAACTATAAGGACATAGCAAATGATCTTGTAGCATATGTTAAAGAAATGGGATATACCCATGTAGAAATTTTACCAATTACGGAATATCCATTTGATGGTTCTTGGGGATACCAAGTTACAGGTATGTTTGCTCCAACATCAAGATATGGAACCCCAGATGATTTCAAGTATTTTATCGATACACTTCATAAAAACGGAATCGGTGTATTTTTGGATTGGGTTATTGCCCACTTCCCAAAAGACGAATATGGTCTTTATGAATTTGATGGACAAAAGACATACGAATACGAAGAAGATTGGAAGTGTGAACATAAAGAATGGGGAACAAGAATTTTCGACTATGGCAAAAACGAAGTTAAGTCTTTCTTGATTTCTTCTGCTATGTTCTGGACAAAAGAATTCCATATCGATGGTATCAGAGTTGATGCTGTAGCTTCTATGTTATATCTAGACTATGGTAGAAACAATGGCGAATGGATTCCTAACTGCTTTGGTGGAAATTATAACCTTGAAGCAATTGATTTCTTAAAGAGTTTAAACACAACAGTTTTATCTGAAAACAAAGGCGTATTAATGATTGCTGAAGAATCAACAGCATTCCCAATGATTACAAAGCCTGCATATGATGGTGGACTTGGATTTAACTTCAAGTGGAATATGGGATGGATGAATGATATGTTAAGATATATTTCTGCAAATCCATTCTTTAGAAAAGATATGCATAACAATATAACATTTGCAATTACTTACGCATACAGCGAGAACTATATTTTACCAATTTCTCATGATGAAGTAGTTCATGGTAAGGCTTCACTTTTAAATAAGATGCCAGGTGAATATCAACAAAAGTTCGATGGCGATAAGGCATTCTTAGGATTTATGATGGGCCATCCAGGAAAGAAACTATTGTTCATGGGCTGTGAATTTGGACAATTCATTGAATGGGATTATAAGAAGCAATTAGATTGGTTCTTGTTGGATTATGATAGTCATAGAAACCTAAACACGTTTGTAAAGGATTTAAATAAATACTATTTGACACATTCAGAAATGTATGAGCAAGATACAACATATGATGGATTTAAGTGGATTTGTGCAGATGACAACACTCAAAACATCGTATCTTTCAAGAGATACAACAAGGCAGGAGAATATACAATTGTCGTTGTTAATTTCTCTCCAGTTGCTCGTGGAAGCTATTCAATTGGCGTTCCAGAAGATACAACATACCAAGTTGTGCTAAATTCTGATGCGGCAAAATATGGTGGTGCAGGAAATACTCCAGTATCTTATAGCGCTCATGCGGGTGAAATGCATGGAGAAAAATTTGTTATCGATTTGGAGATTCCAGCAAATTCAGTATTGTATTTAAAACCAAATGCTCCAAAAAAGAGCAAGAAAGCTAAGAAGTAATTTATTGGGGAAATATTAAGGAGGAGATAGATTAAATGTTATCTTTGAAAAAGGAAACGGTAGCAATGCTACTTGCAGGCGGACAAGGAACAAGACTATATTCTCTTACTAGAGATGTAGCTAAGCCAGCCGTATCATTTGGTGGTAAGTATAGAATTATTGACTTTCCACTATCAAATTGTGTCAATTCAAATATTGATACTATAGGTGTTTTAACACAATATAAGCCATTCGATTTAAACCAATATATCGGTAATGGCCAACCATGGGACTTAGATAGATTGTCAGGTGGTGTATTTGTATTACCTCCATATTCAAAAGGTGGAGAATCAGGAGACTGGTATAAAGGTACTGCAAATGCTATTTACCAAAATATCGAATTCGTAGATAAGTTCTCTCCAGAATATGTTTTAGTATTATCTGGTGACCATATCTACAAGATGGATTATGATAAGATGCTTGATTACCATAAGCAAAAGGGTGCTGATTGTACAATTGCCGTTATTAACGTGCCAATTGAGGAAGCATCAAGATTTGGTATCATGAACACAAATCCAGATAATTCAGTTTATGAATTCGAAGAAAAGCCAAAGCAACCAAAGAGCACAAATGCTTCTATGGGTATTTATATTTTCAATTGGCAAAAACTAAGAAA
>CAMNMY010000023.1 GCA_946545105.1 uncultured Clostridia bacterium | reverse complement strand
GCTCAAGCAGTTCTAATTGCAAAAGAAGACATTTGTAATAATAAGCCAGAAGTTGTAGATGCTGTAGTTAAGGCTATTAAAGATAGCGAGCAATATGTTATCGATAATGCACAAGAAGTTGCTGAAACTCTAAAGACAGTATATCCAGAAACATCAATGAAGCAATTGTTCCCAATTGTTGTAACAAATTGTAATGTTAAAGTGCATACTGCTAAAGATAATTTTGATTATATTAAAACAACACTTGATGCAGCGCATGCAATTAACCCTCAATCTGTTGGCGGTTCTGTTCCAGCAAGGGATAGTGGATTCTATTATCTATAATGAAAAATAAGTTGAAGTATTTGGACGTATTATATCCGTTTATCGCTCTAGGGCTAATTATAGCTCTATGGGCGATTACGGCTAAGGCTATTGATTCAGCGATAATATTTCCAAAATTTTCTTCAACGATGAAAGCATTTTTTGAGTTGTTTGCTCAAAAGACTTTTTATGTAGCTCTAGGAAATACATTATCTAGGGTGTTGTTATCTTTTATAATCTCGTTTGCTGCAGCATTGGTATTAGCAATACTTGCATCAATGTTAAATGGAGCAAATAAGATTCTATCTTTTATGACATCAATCATGAGAGCAATACCAACTATGTCGATTATTTTATTGGCATTGATTTGGTTAACAACAATGCAAGCTCCTATGCTTGTAGCTATATTGGTTATATTCCCATTACAATTTGAGGGCATACTAAATTCAATATTGAATGTAGATCCAAGATTGATTGAAATGGCAAAGATTTATAACGTTCCAAAAAAGAAAATTATATTCAAGTTGTACTTGCCAGAGACTGCATCTGGAATTTTTTCAACGATAAAATCAACAATATCATTAAATGTTAAATTGATAATAGCCGCTGAGGTTATGGCTCAAACAAGAGGAAGCATAGGCGTTCAAATGCAACAAGCATCGATGTATCTTGAGATGCACGTTTTGCTTGCCTGGACAATTGTAGCTGTAATTTTGGGATTGGTTTTAGAAGGAATAGTTATTTTAATTCAAAAGTCTATAAGGAGGGGAAGAGTATGATTATAAACAATCTAAATGTCTCTTTTAAAGACAACATAATTTATGATAATTTTTCGCTTTCTTTAGACAACGATAAAATCACTTGTATATTAGGTCCATCGGGTTGTGGAAAGACAACTTTATTGAACGCAATTGCAGGAAATGTAAAATACTCAGGAACGATAGGCGAAATTGAAAAAATTGGATATGTTTTTCAAAATTCGCGTTTAATTGAGTCAATTACTGTTAAAGAGAACTTAGAATTTGTCCTTGAAAAGGATAAATATCTAAATATAGATAAAGTGCTTGAAGATTTACAAATTTTGGATTGTAAACACAAATATCCACGCCAATTATCTGGTGGCCAAGCAAGCCGTGTTTCTTTGGCAAGAGCAATACTTTATAATCCTAAAATTATTTTGATGGATGAACCATTTAAAGACTTAGATATTGTGTTATCTAAAACACTTATTGATTTGTTTAGAGATTTAATTAAGAAAAACAATCTTGGCGCAATTTACGTTACACATAATGTTGATGAAGCATTATCTATTGCAGATAGAATAATCGTAATTAAAGATAGCCCAGCTAAGATCGCTTTAGACATTGAAGTTGAAGGCGAGCATAAAGATTTGTCTGCTAAAAATATTAATGAGGCGCGTGCCCAAATTTATTCCGCATTTAATAATTAAGCATATTTTGATATAATAGCAAATAAGGAGAATGAGGAAAAATATGAAAACTTGTCTTATTGTATTTGCAGTTATATTAGCAATTATTTTGGTGTTAGTAGCTGCGTTTGCTGTTTACTTTTTTGCATTTGATAAAGAATTGCCACAAGTTGCAATAGATAAAATTAAAGAAGAGTTGAAAGGTTTAGGAGATACTGAAATAGACGTGAACTTTGCAATGATTAATGATTTTGGCGATGCTACTTGTGAATACACATTATCTACATCAGGCACTGCTATTAAGAAAGTTGAATTGAGTAGAGTAGGAAAGGACGCATCATTTGTTATGGTATACAAGCAATATGATGGCATTAATACATTGTTGTATGATTTGAAGTTCTATAGAGATGGCGATAAGTATCTATTCAAGGATGGAGAGACTATTGCAGAATTATCACAAAATGAATGGGAAGCTTACGTAAAGGTATACTTTATGGATGCTATGCCACTTGAAGAAAAAGATGATAAGGCTGTTTTGGCTGGCGGAACGATTATCGAAAACGATCTAAAGACTATAAAGCAAAAAGGAATGAACATTACAGCTATAGCAGAATCTGACACAGCAAAAGTAACAATGGTATTTAATCTAAAATCTAGTGTAATTTCTTCTTACAAAATTGAAGAAGGCAACAAGACTAGAGAATACAAACTTGATTTAGATTACACAAAATTTGTTAAATAACGAATAGCAAAATCAATAAAATGGCTCACAAAAAGGTGGGCCATTTTTCTTTATAATAAATTATAATTTTTTGCAAAAAAATATTTTACACTTTATTTGTTAGTGCTATAATACTATCAATGCATTAGGAGAAATGAATTTATGTCATTAATAATACCAAAGAATTATAAGAGCCCTCTAAATATTAGAGAAACAGAAAAGGCAATCAGAATTACAAGAGAATTGTTCAAAGCTACACTTTGCAAGAAGTTGAATCTTGAAAGAGCTTCAGCTCCATTGTTTGTAAAAGCTGGAACAGGTATTAATGATGACTTAAATGGAATTGAAAGAGCTGTTGAATTTGATATTCTTCATATGGAAGGCGTAAAGGCTCAAATCGTTCACTCACTTGCTAAATGGAAGAGAATCGCACTTCATAACTACGGATATAAAGTAGGTGAAGGTATCTATACAAACATGAACGCTATAAGACGTGATGAAGAAACAGATAATCTTCACTCAATCTATGTTGACCAATGGGATTGGGAAAAAGTAATTTCTCGTGAACAAAGAAATAAAGATTATTTAAAAGCAACAGTTCAAACAATCGTAGATACAGTTTGCGATGTTCAAGATGAAATCCAAAAGCAATTCCCAGCTTTAACAAGAAAGCTAAAGAGAGAAGTGACTTTTATTACTGCTCAAGAATTAGAGAATCTATATCCAGATAAGACACCAAAAGAAAGAGAGAATATCTTCACAAAAGAACATAAGACAGTTTTCATTATGGAAATTGGTGACGTTCTAGAAAGCGGTGAACCACATGATGGAAGAGCTCCAGACTATGATGATTGGAAGTTAAACGGAGATATCCTGTTCTATAACGAAATCTTAGATGAAGCTTTTGAATTATCTTCAATGGGTATCAGAGTAGATGAAAAGTCTCTAAGAGAACAATTAGCAAAGAGCGATCATGAAGATAGATTAATGCTTCAATACGACAAGATGTTAATTAATGGTGAATTACCTTTAACTATCGGTGGAGGTATTGGACAATCTAGATTATGTATGTTACTTCTAGAAAAAGCTCATATTGGTGAAGTTCATGCTTCTATCTGGCCAGATGATATGGTTTCTACTTGTAAGGCTGCAGGAATCAATCTTCTATAATATTTGATTAATGTAAATATAAAAGCTGCTCAACAAGGGCAGCTTTTTTGCTATATAATATTTACGATGTTTGATTTAGATTCAACTTACATATATAAGGTTAGACCTCATTATAAAGAATTAATTGAAGAATGCATAGATGGTTTATGTGCATTAAATATCCCTATATCCAAAAGCATTCTATTTAAAGAAAACACAGGGTTTTCACGTTTTGGCTATTGCAAGAAAACGCCAAATGGTGAAACAGACTTTGTAATTGCAATTAACAAATGGTTTGAAGAAGATAAGCCAATTAAAGAAACAATTATGCATGAGCTTATTCATACAGTCTATGGCTGTTATAACCATGGAAAGAAGTTCCACCAATATGCAGATACAATAAACAATAAGTTTAATTTGGATATAGTTGTTATTGGTAATTATAAACTTCAAGATCGAGCATATAAGAATAAAGGCTCAAAGCGAAATGTGTTTAAAGAAGAAGATTTTAATCCTCAAACAATGGTTATGATGTATTGCCCAAAATGTAGAAATACTTTTGCTATAAAAAAGACTGCAATTAGATTTGGATCGAGATGGGTTTGTAAGCGCTGTAGAAAGCAACTTTTGTATGTTTAATAATTAACATAGTCACACAATGTAAAATTATTGGCCAATTTTTAAAATTGGTCTTTATTTTTCTTTACAAAAGAGTAAAATTAATAGTGGGAAACTTAAAAACTGAATAGGAGGGTTAAATTATGAGTTACAATGCATATGATAATTTTATTGCAGTTGTAGACAAAGCAGCGAAAGCTGTAGGCATGGACGAACAAGACTATATCTTAGTCAAGTATCCAGAAAGAGAGCTAAAAGTTTCTGTCCCAATTAAGATGGACGATGGCTCGATCAAAGTTTTTGAAGGCTATAGAGTGCAACATAGTTCTTCTCGTGGTCCTTGTAAGGGCGGTATCAGATATCACCAAGATTCAGATATCAACGAAGTTAGAGCACTTGCAGCTTGGATGAGTTTTAAGTGCGCCGTAGTAAACATCCCATATGGTGGTGCTAAAGGTGCGATTAAAGTTGATCCAACCAAGTTGTCTAAAGGTGAATTAGAAAGATTAACACGCCGTTACACAGCAAGCATTTTACCAATCATTGGTCCTGAAAAAGATATCCCAGCTCCAGATGTAAACACAAACGCACAAGTTATGGACTGGATTATGGACACATATTCTATGATGAGTGGTTACACAGTTCATGGGGTTGTCACAGGTAAGGATCTTGAGGTTGGTGGTTCTGTTGGTAGACCTGAAGCTACAGGTCGTGGTGTTACAATCATCACTATGCAACTTCTTAAGAAGTTGAAATTAAATCCAAAGGATGTCACAGTTGCAATTCAAGGTTTCGGTAACGTAGGTGCTGCTGCCGCAAAATTCATTCATGAAAATGGATGTAAGATTGTTGCAGTATCAGATGTATCTGGTGGTATCAGATGCGAAAAGGGCTTAGACATCCCAGCCATTTTAGAATTTGTTGGAAATAAGAAGAATTTCTTAAAAGACTACAAAGCAGATGGTGTTGAGCATATCTCTAATCAAGATTTGCTTGTTACAAAATGTGATGTTCTAATTCCAGCAGCTATGGAAAACCAAATCACGAAAGACAACGCAGAGAAGCTTCAATGTAAATACATCGTTGAAGCAGCTAATGGTCCAACAACAGCAGAAGCCGATGAAATAATCGCAAAGAGAAAAATCATCTTAGTCCCAGATATCCTAGCGAACGCTGGTGGTGTTACAGTATCTTATTTTGAATGGGTACAAAACCTACAATCACTAACTTGGGAACTAGAGGACGTAAACAAGATGTTAGAGAAGGTTATGATCAAGGCTTGGAATGAACTAGACCAAAAGGCAACACAATGGAATTTGAACTATAGATTAGCAGCTTATGTGGTTGCTATTCAAAGAATCTCAACAGCTAAGAAATTGAGAGGAATGTTCCCTTGATAACCTAACAAAAACGCAAAATTTGGCAGCCTGAAAAATGGCTGCCATTTTTGTTTTATTTTAGTTGCAAAGGGCATATCCAATTGATAAAATATAGGTGAACACTAGAGGAAGTTTACGGAAAATAACCTAACTGGTTGGCCTACGAGGTAACACTTTCTGGCACAGCGACCGTAAATGGATAGAACTCTGGAGAAACCCATTGATAAGGTGGGACCTGAAGGTGCAAAGTCGGCGTAACTGCGATAAATCTCTCAAGGAAAAAGACAGAGGTGTTCCGGCGGAGCAATCCGCCGTTTTTTTTTATGTAATAAACGGTGCTTATGTATAAAATATCACTTTACAACACGCACAAAGATTTATATAATTTATTTATATTATATTAAGGAGTATTTCCCTGTAGGGATAACAAAATGGACCTGTTTTATATACTAGCAATTATTGCACTTATTTTATTTTCGGCATTTTTCTCTGCAACAGAGACTGCCTATTCTTCAATTACTAGAGTAAGATTTAAGGCAATGGCTGAATCAAAAAACAAGAGAATGCTTTGGGCAGCCGCATTAGGCGATAATTTCGAAAAATTATTAACAACAATCCTAATTGGAAACAACATCGTTAATATCGGTGCTGCTACTTTGGCTACATTGTTATGCACAAGATTAGTTAAAGATGCAACACTAGGCGGTACAATTTCTACAATAACAATAACAATTATTGTTTTGTTTATCGGTGAAGTTGCTCCAAAGACTTTAGCTAAGCGTAATCCAGAACCATTTGCATTAATAGCTGCTCCATTTATTTTGGTTTTGTATTATTTGTTCTACCCATTTAACTGGATTTTGGGATTATGGCAAAAGTTATTAACTAAGATTTTTAAGACTAAAGAGGATAATACAATTACTGATGAAGTTTTGATGACATATGTTGATGAAGCACAAGATTCTGGTGAAATCGACGAAGATGAATCAGAACTTATCAAGTCAGCTATCGAATTTGATGATCTAACAGTTGAAGATGCTTTAACTCCAAGAGTAGATATAGTTGCTTTGGATGTAACAACTCCAGCAGATAAGGTTTTAGATACATTTAGAGAAACAGGATTTTCAAGACTTCCTATTTACAAGGGCAGTATCGATAACATTATCGGTATCTTAAACGAAAAGGATTTCTACAAGCTATATCTTGATGGACAAAAGAAAATTAGAAATATGATGTCAAAAGAAGTTGTTTTAGTTCCACCAAGTACAAAGCTTTCTGATTTATTAAAGAGATTACAAAAAGGTAAAATGCACATTGCTATCGTAATATCTGAATTCGGTGGAACAATGGGTATCATTACACTTGAAGATATTCTTGAAGAATTAGTTGGTGAAATCTGGGATGAACACGATGATATTGAAGAACCAGTTAAAAAGATTTCAGACAATGAATATGAAATTGCTGGTAACTATAGCGTTGATGACTTCTTTGATTTAGTAGGGATTGATAGAGACCCAGATGATTACGATTCAGTAACAGTATCTGGATTTATCGCAGAAATCTTAGATAAGACACCAACAGAAAATGAGACATTAACATTTGATCACTTGTTTATCAAGGTATTGAAGGTTGAATTTAATAGAATTGCTAAGGTTTATGTAAAAGTAAACGAAAAGCCAAATGAAGAAGAAACAAACGAAGGATTGCTACTTAGAGGAATAATGGGTGGCAACGACGAAGAATCGGAGGAATAAATATATGTACGACAAAGTTGACTCAAGTATGAACTTTATTGATAGGGAAAAGAAAGTTATTGAGTTTTGGAAAGAAAACAAGGTTTTCGAAAAGAGTATTGAACAAAATGAAGGGAAAGAAGAATTCTCTTTCTATGATGGTCCACCAACAGCAAATGGTAAACCACACATAGGTCACATTTTAACTCGTGTAATGAAAGATATTATTCCAAGATATAAGACAATGAAAGGTTACCATGTTTTGAGAAAAGCAGGTTGGGATACTCATGGTCTTCCAGTTGAACTTGAAGTTGAAAAACTTTTAGGTATGGACGGAAAGGAAGAAATTGAAAAGTATGGTATCGAACCATTCATTAAAAAGTGTAAAGAAAGCGTTTGGAAATATAAGGGCGAATGGGAAAAGATGTCTGATAGAGTAGGCTATTGGGCTGATATGGAACACCCATATATTACATACGATGATAACTATATTGAATCAGTATGGTGGGCACTAAAGACTATTTCAGATAAAGGTCTTCTATACAAAGGATACAAGATTGTACCATACTGCCCAAGATGTGGAACAGCTTTAGCTTCTCACGAAGTTGCTCAAGGATATAAGGATGTTAAGGAAACATCTATTTTCGTTAAGTTCAAGAGAAAGGATGCTCCTGGATATTTCTTAGCATGGACAACAACACCATGGACACTTCCATCAAACGTTGCTCTATGTATGAATGCAGATGAAAACTATGTAGAAATCGAAGTAGATGGTGAAATCTACGTTTTAGCAGAAGCTTTAGCTCCATCTTTATTTGAAGATTACAAAGTAATTTCTACAAAGCTTGGTAAAGAATACGAATATGCAGAATATGAACCATTATACAATTGCTATGATGGAAATAAGAAAGCTTACTATGTAACAAACGATTCATATGTTACATTGACAGATGGTACTGGTATCGTTCATATCGCTCCAGCATTTGGTGAAGACGACGCAAACGTTGGTAGAAAATATGATTTACCTCTAGTTCAAATGGTTGATGATAGAGGTAGAATGAAGGACGCTACTCCATTTGGCGGTCTATTCTGTAAGGATGCAGATAAGGAAGTTATTAAGGATTTATTCAATAGAAAACTTCTATTCAAGGAATTCCAATTTGAACACAGCTATCCATTCTGCTGGAGATGTGATACTCCATTGCTATACTATGCAAGATCTTCTTGGTTCATTAAGATGACTCAAGTTAAAGATAACCTTCTAAAGAACAATGCATCAATCAACTGGATGCCTCCAACAATTGGAACAGGAAGAATGGGTAACTTCTTAGAGAATGTTATCGATTGGGGTATCTCAAGAGAAAGATATTGGGGAACACCACTTCCAATTTGGGTATGTCCAGATTGTGGTGAAGTTCACGTTGTAGGTTCAAGAAAGGAATTAAGAGAACTATGTGGATTAGATCATGATATCGAATTACATAGACCATACATTGATG
>CAMNMY010000022.1 GCA_946545105.1 uncultured Clostridia bacterium | reverse complement strand
CCGCTACCACCAAAATCAGAAGGATCAACTCCAACTAACAATGCAGCGTTTGCATTTTTACCATCACGCTTTGAATAGCTCATACCATTTGTAACTACCATCTCTTCTTCAGATGCGGCCGCTACAACATATCCACCTGGACACATACAGAACGAATAACAACTTCTACCATTATTCAAATGGCATGCAAGCTTATATGAAGCTGGTGGCAACATGTTAAACTTGTCTCCATATTGAGCAAATGATATTTGATCTTGAAGATGCTCAACTCTCACACCGATTGAGAATGGTTTTGGCTCCATAATGACTTTTTTAGATAACATCTCAAATGTATCTCTTGCACTATGGCCGATAGCCAAAATACAACATTTTGTAGAAATCTCTTCTTTAACGCCATCCTTTAAAACAACAACCGAGCTTAATTCGCCAGTGCTCTGTTTTATATCTATAAGTTTTGTATTGAAGAACACTTCTCCGCCAAGAGAGATAATCTCATTTCTTATATTTGAAACCACTTTAACTAAAATATCTGTGCCAATATGAGGCTTTGCTTCGAATGTTATACTTTCATTTGCACCATAATTTGCAAATTCTTTTAAAACTGTGTTTATAAGTGGTGATGATGTACCTGTATTTAGTTTTCCATCAGAAAATGTTCCAGCTCCACCTTCGCCAAATTGGATATTTGATTCAGTATTTAGGATAGATAAAGTATTGAATTTTTCAACGCTCTTCATTCTATCTTCTACCTTTTCCCCTCGCTCAATAACGATTGGCTTTAATCCAGCTTTTGCTAAAGTCAATGCAGCAAATAATCCAGCAGGCCCAGTTCCCACAACAATAGGTCTATAAGATAATTGCCTTTTGTTATATCCTTTCAATATGTTATCTATTGAGTATATTTCACTTTCGTATCTTTGATACTTATTGGATTTTAAAAGTCCTTTTTCTTTATCTGAAATCTCAACTGCTAGTGAATAGACATATTTAATGTCCTTTTGCCTTGAATCAATAGATTTCTTTAAAATCTTATATCTAATAATTGAAGATGGTTTAACGCGCAAGATGTTAGACAAACTCTTTTGGATGTCTATTTCTGTATGAATTATTGGAACTTTTACTTCATTAACCTTTATTTGCATTTATTTATAATTGAATCACTACATAAAAGTGCTGATGCGGCAGCAAATGCAAGGTTGTATCCTCCACATTGACCATCTACATCCAACACCTCGCCTATAGCATAAATATTTTTTTGAATCTTTGATTCCATTGTATTTTCATTGAATTGCGAAACATCTAATCCGCCAGATGTTACTTGAGCATTATCTAATCCCATCAATCCTTGAACATTACACTTATAGTGCTTTATGTCTTTTACATCTTTGATGTTTTGTGCAATAGCTTTATGTAATAAACCCATCAAAGGATCTTTTAAAGGAGAAGCATCTAAGATGTTCTTTAAATCTTCTTCTTTTATATTTGGGGCGAAATCAATATCAATATAGATATTCTTCACATCAACCCCATCCACGATGGCTCTTGCAATATATGCAGACATTTTAAATGCTAATATGCCACTAATTGCGTTATCTTTAAATAATAATTCACCAAATTCTTCAAATACTTTCTTATTATTTATATATAAAGAAGCGATTGCCTTTGTTTTAACGCCATTTGCGCCCTTTATGGCGTTTGATTTAATAGGAACGAGACTTTGTGAAAGAATTGTTGTTTTGTGGCCAAATGGGGCTAATAGCGCGTGCGCGTTACAACCAAAGGTTGCATTTGAACCACTAGATAAGACAACATATTCGCACATAAACTTTGAGTTTTCTGTTTTAACAACAAAATTGCTTCCTTCTTTTAAAATAGATACTACTTTTTCATTTGTATAAATAGGCACATTTAATGTGCTTAGTTTTTCAATAAAAACATTTAAAACTGTATTTGCGCTTTCTGAAAATGGATATACTCTTCCTTCTTCATCGCTCTTTAGTACAAGGCCATAAGATGCATAAATGCTTTGCAACTTTTTAAAAGGATATTTAGATAAAGCAGTTTTAGGAAATTGATTATTATAATTAGATAAATCTAGATTGAAATTTAAAATATTGCATTTCCCGTTACCTGATGCCAAGATTTTCTTACCGATTCTATCTTTTGCTTCAATAATACAGCAATCTACTCCATTTTGTTTTAATGAGATTGCTAGCATGATTCCGCTCATGCCACCGCCAATTATTGCTACTTTATGCTTAAATTCCTTCATACTCATAGATTTATTATATTATATTTTAAATATTTGACAAAGAAAAAAAAGCCTTGGCTGAGCCAAAGCTTTTATTGATTTAAACATATTATTGTTTCTTTCTCTTGAATTGCATTCCTCTTGCGTAATCCTTTGTCTTGAATGCAGGATTTACTTTCAATCCATTTGCTCTTGCTACATCCTCAAACAAGATGCCCAATCTCTTTGCAGATAATTTAGATGTAATTCTCATTGCAAATGGAGTTTTTGCATGAGCTTTCTTCATAGATGCATCCTTATGTGGAAATTGCGCATTTGAATAAGCATTTGGATCTAGTGGCAAGTATACTTTAACACTCTTACCAGATATAGCAATCTTCGCAATTACTTTTCTGTTATAAACAAATGAATCACAGTGATTTTTGGTTACGTTAACTACCCCATCATAAGCCATGATAGTATTTTTTACAGAGTTGAATAATTCTTTTGCTTCTGGAGCCAACTTAACAATTCTATCGGCAAAGCTTTGTCTTTCATTGTGCTTCTTCATAAGGTTAGGGTACTTCTTCATCATTTCTTCTTCCCACTCACCTCTGAATTGCTTCTTGAACATTGCCATTAATTTAGATAGTTGCTCTTCTTCTTCATCAGAATCCTCATCTAAATCGTAATCATCAACCTCGTCATCGTCATAATCATCGTCGTCTTCGTCGTCGTATTCAACTTTAGGTTGAGCCTTTTGCTTTTTAGCAATTGGTCTTAAACCTTCCTCATCCTCATCTTCCTCGTCCGATGCGACATATTTTTTAGATTTCTTTGCGTCTTCTGCTTCTTTCTTTAGAGCTTCCATTTCTTTTCTTAATTGTTCGATAGCATTATCTCGCATCTTAAGTTCTGCATTCTTAGATTTTTCACGCTCTACATCCAATTCTCTTCTCAATCTATCTAATTCATATTCAATAGATGATGAGCGATCAACAACACTTGATGGTCTTGTTCTATCATAACGCATATCTTCTAATTCTTTTCTTAGTCTATCTAGCTCATTTTCTCTTGCAGATTGTTCGGCAGCCTTCTTTGTTCTAGCCTTCTCTTCTTCAAGCATTGCCCTTTCTTCTTCAAGCTTAGCCTTATGTTCTTGACGCTTAGCTTTTTCTTCCTCAAGTTTTGCTCTTTCTTCTTCTAATCTAGCGCTCTCTTCCTCAAGCTTTGCACTCTCTTCCTCAAGTTTTGCACTATCTTCTTCATGCTTTGCTCTTTCATCTGCAAGCATTTGCTCTAATTCGGCAATTCTTGCATTTTGTGCTTCTAGCTCTTCATTTGTAGCACTAGTATCTGCAATTGGCGCATAAGATGCCTTTGGAACAGAGATCTTTTGGAATTCATACTTTGTAGTTAGAAGAGTATCGAATTGATATACTGGAATAGCTTTTGAAATTACATCACCTTGAATAAATGAATTTTCATCAACAGAAGCAACGAAATTCATTGTGTTTGCATCAGTTACGCCATCGCAAACAACATTTGCTTCTTGACGACTAATCAAATTCATTAAATCTACAACTGCGCTCTTTGATTTATCTGTATTTAAACCTGTTGCAAAGAATGTACTATCAAGTTTGTATGTATCATATGATGTAGAAATAATAGCGCTCAATGGTTGTGCAGATTTACCAAATCCATTTGATGCAACTCTAAATCCTCTTTGTTTTAAATCGCTTACAAACTTAGATATCATTTCAGTTGTATCTTCTTCACTTATACCTGTTAAACCAATTTCAAGATCTTGATTCTTAATATTAAATCCTCTAGCGATTTCAACCAAAGAATCAGCATAGTTAACATCTTCAAAGTTCTTCTTTGAAACATTAACAGCAATTACCATATCATCAATCTTTTTGTTAGACAAAGATTGCGCTAGTAAACATGCTGCTTCAAACATAAGCTTATCTATTTGTTTAATAAAGCCATCTGCTTCAAAGATTGGTAAATATTCATGTGGATAATATAATTCTTTTTGAGAAGAGTCAACCCATCTACAAGCAATTTCACCACCAATAACTTTCTTATCTTTTACTGAAACTCTTGGGATTACATATGGGACAAATTGTTTTTGCTCAACAGCAATCTTTCTAGCTTTATTAATAACTGCTTCAAGTTCTGCATAGCTATTAACTTCAGAGTTGTAATAATAGATATTTTTTTCTACAACAGAAGAATACATTATTGCAGCTTCTGTTAATCTTACGTCTCCTTGGAAATCTTTTAACTCTGGATTTTCATAAACACCGAATTTTACGATAAATTTCATATCAGAATATCCATCAAAACCATCGGCATTTAATATATCCTCAGTCTTTTTACAGAATTCTTTTATTTGCGCAGTATCTCTATCATCCAAAAGAGCGGCAAATTTATTAAACGCAATTCTAGCTGCAGTTTCTTGATCTTTCATTCCTTTCAAAACTGCATTTGCAATTTTAACAATATATTCGTTCTTTTTTGGATGGTTCTTATACGCGAACATCAAGTTTGGGATTTCCACCACAACAAAGGATACTTTCTTAAGATTCTTAAGATTCTTGTTGTAGTAGACTTCTAATCCTTCTCTATTGTATAACTCTGATTCATCATCCATATTGAAGGAAACTCTCATTTGTAGTGATGTGTTAAATCTAAATGCTATGAAAGCACCTAGCACAATTAGTGCAAGAACCGCGATTGCAGCAATTTGTGGCACGGTCAAACGCACAGCACATATAATTAAAGCCAAATTTGCACTCATCATGTCAGTCAGTTTCCTCCGTTATTTCTTTCTGCTATTTGATACTGAACCATACTTATCTTTATTTACAAAGATTAAGATGATTACAAGAAGGATAATTGCAATACCTAAGATTATCCAGAAGATAATATCAAATACTGTACCATTGTTTGCTGTTGTGTTGATTAAGAAGTGTACATATTGAACTTCTGCTGAATCTGCTGTAGCAACCTTAACAACTACTTCTGAGTTAGACTTAGAAATAACTTCTGTTGTTAGATTTTGTGCTTTATCAAATTCAATATACTTTGTATAATCTTCAATTGCATCAACAGTCTTGCTCTTTAGATCGATTACATAGTTATTAGCTGTTGCACCTTGAGCTTCTTCACAAGAATATTCATATGCCTTCTTATTAACAGTGAATGACATTGGCAATCTCTTTACAACGATATCTTGTGCTGAAACAGTACCATCGGCTGCCTTAATTAACAATCTAACATTGTTGTCGCCAATCTTTAAGTTAGAACCATTAATTACTTGATATTCTGGTTGAGCCAAATCTGTTGTATCTCTATTCAATACTGTGAAGTCTAGGTTATTAACTGCTGTAGATACTTCATAGTATGCTTTGATTGTATCGTTTGCAAAGTCCTCTCTGAATGTAGATAATGACTTCTCACCTTCAAGAATTGTATTGTTTTGTCCTGAGATAGATACGTCGAATCCGTTTGGTTTACGTTCTACATTAACGATTACAACTCTTGTTGTTTCACCATCTTCTGCTGTAACTAAGATTATGACTTTGTTTTCGCCTACAGATAAGTTCTTATCGTTGAAGATTTGATACTTAGCACCATCACCTAAAGCATCTTTAATCTTTTCAACTGTTAACTTTAAGTCAAGGTTTCTTACCTTGTTTGGAACTACATATGTGTATTCTGATTGAAGTGAATTGTATTCGCCTTCTGCCATCAATTTTTCATTTGTTTCAATTGCTGTAATTGTCAATGTAGCAATATTTGTATTAGCAGAATCCTTATCTCTTCTTTGAACGATTAACTTGTAGTTTGTAGACATACCATGTGTAGATCTTACGCCAATAGTAAATTCGTTAACGCCTACATCTAATGCATTTGACTTGAATTCTCTAATTGATCCTGAAGAAGAAATAATTGTAGAGTTTGAGCAAGATACTGTATATGTAGAATCTTCTACGATACCATCAATTGTAATAGAATCAGTAACGTACTTAACGATTACGTGGTATGTTAATGTATCTGGGTCAAATGTAACTGCCTTATCTTGAGTGTTCAATAGTTGTTCACCTACTACTTCTAAGTCAATTAGTGTTGGTGTAGCATATTGACGCTTAATATTGATTTGGTAGTTTTGAGATGCACCAGATTGTGCTGTTACTGTTACAACAAATGTATTATTACCTTCTGCAAGGCTTACATATCCTAAGTGTCCAGAAACTGTAGCTGTTGGATCTGCAGCTGTAGCAGAAATGTGAATTGAATCAATATTGTTTGTAACTGTAGCAATTGTATAGTTTAGGGTTGTTGGAGCAAATCCTGCAACTGTATTCCAGTTTACTTGTAAATCTGCCAATGTTGCATCTGAAGATGGCTTAGCAACTCTAACGTTGATTGTATATTCAGTACCCTTATTACCACTTTGTGATGTTGCATATACTGTATGTGTTCTATAGTAATTACCGCTTGCATCGATATATGGAGATGCAAATACGATTTGGAATTGTCCATCGCCAGTAATTGTAATTGGTGAACCAGCATATACATTTGCAGTGATTGAGTAAGATTGTGGTCCATAAGGAATTGTGATGTTGTATACCGTAGTTGTTGCATTGAATGAAGCGTTTGTTAGGTATGTAGCACCAGTAGAGTCCTTAACTTCGATGTATAAGATTGTGTTATCATCGTTTAAACTCATTGCGCCTCTTGAAATATTCAATGTATATGTCTTTGTTGTTCCATCTTCTGCTGTTACTGTAATAATATGTTCAAAGTTATAACCTGTTGTAACACCAGTTGTTGTATCTGTTGTAACACCAGCTAAGCTCTTTGTATAAGATACTATTCCAGTATTTGTAGCATTATTTCTTGATGTACCATTTTCTACTACTGCCTTTGGATAAGCAACCATAGCTTCTGCTTCGATTAAGATTGAACCAGCAGATTCACCAATGTTTGTAATTGTGTATGTATCTGTATCTGGATCAAATGTAGCAATTTGGTTGATACCATTAATCTTGGCGGTTAATGACTTCAATCTAGCATCACTATTTGGAGTATCTCTATTGATAGTAATTTTATAAGTTGAAGAATCAACGCCTGTAGCAGAAGTGTTATATGTGCCATATTCACTCTTTACATAGATGTTATATATATTTGTACCACCAGCTAATGTGATAGTTGTATTTGTATATGGTGAACCATTTACATAAACAACTGAGTTAGCACTATGTGGTGTAATTCTTAAGAATAGATTGCTTGTAGCATATGCAGCAACAAATGGACCATAAACTAGGTTAGATGCAGAATATGTTAATGAGTTAGATGCTGTATCTACATATGGAGTCATTGGTGTTGCACTTGGATTCAACAATTCAATGTTATCAATTGCATTATCTGTATCACATACATATACCTTAATAATATATGTCTTCTTTACACCAGTTTGTGATGTGACTTCAATTGTGAATTGGTTCAAACCAACTACAAATGATGTAGCTGTTTCGATAATTGCACTTGTAGCATTTGTTGAAACTGTATATGTTGGATGGAAATACCCACCTACTGCATATGTTCTATCTAATACATATGTAATAACTGTTCCTGTAAATGGTACGTCTGTTCCGTCTTCAGCAAAATACTTAATAATGTTGTTGTCCGCACTACCAGCTGTTCTTGTAATGTTGATTGTGTATGTTTCTGTTGCGCCAGATGCTGCAACAACCTTTACATTAAATGTATTAACTGTACCTGCTGTTAATGTCTTAGTACCAGCTCCTGTAATTGTTAAGTTAGCTGGGCTTGCACCTGATGCTAAATCATATTCAATTTCTACTGAAGAAACTGAATATGGAACTGTGAAGTTATATGGAGAGCCAGCAGCAAAGTTAGTAATTAAGTTGTTTGCCTTTGCTGTATCTGCTGAATCAAATACTCTCAAATCATCAAGTGTATTTACATCGTCTCTAATAACAGTTACAGAATATACTAATGTAGATGTATCTTCGGCTGTTACTGTGAATGAGAATGTGTTGCTTCCTACATTGATTGAAGAATTTGTCAATGTGTATTGACGTGGGAATCCTGTATCATGAGGAGCGATTGTTGAGTAGATAGAATTTACTTCTGCTTCTAAATCAACATCAGTAGTAGTATTTACAACCTTAATTACGGCGCCGTTTGTTACAGCATTTCCGTCGATTGTAAACTTCTTTAATGTCTTGTCTGTATCTGGAGCATCTGTTCTTAATTCGATTGTATACTCTGTTCCTAATGTACCATCTTCAGCCTTAGCTTGTACTGTAATATTTGTAACCTTTGTTACTCTATCTACTGTTACTGGAACAGCAACACCTGATGCTACTTCAGTACCATTGATATATAGTTTTGCAGATGGAACTGCTAGTGTAGCTGATACGTTAACTGTAGCAATAGAATATCTTAAGTTTGGAGTAACTAGATATGCTGGTACTGATTGGCTATACGCAATCAAGTTTGTAGAACCATCGCTATTAACGTTGATGCTGTTAATAGTGTTGTTTGTATCTAATACTAAGTTTGTTGAAGATACTTTTACTGTATATGTATTTGGATTACCTAATTCATCCAAT
>CAMNMY010000021.1 GCA_946545105.1 uncultured Clostridia bacterium | reverse complement strand
ACGTTGAAATGATGGGATTAATCGGTATGGGTAACAACCCAATGGTTGGTGCTACTGTTGCTGTTGCAGTTTCTGTAGCTCAAGCTCTTGCTAAATAATTAGTATATTGATTGATATTTAGGACCACTATAAAAGTGGTCCTATTTTTTTGCATTGTTTATTTTAAGCGCGCGGTAATATATAATAAATGAAAGGGGTATTGCCGTGAGAAAGATATTAGTAGGGATTATTTTAATAGTATTAATTGTTGCCTTAGGTGTAGGGCTTTCTTCGTGTTTTAATAAAAGTGGCTCTTTGAAGGTTACTTTTTATGTAGATGGTAGTGTTTACGCAACAGTAAAGTTTAATAAGGGCGATCATGAAATTGAACTTCCAGCAAATCCTACAATAGAAGGCAAGAACTTTGTTCGTTGGGAATATGATAAACCAGAAACTGGCGAGAAAGCAGAGTTCCTCAAAGATACAATATGGCATTATCAATCAAGTATGGATGTTTATGCGTGCTTTGATGATAATTTATCTAATTACATTGTTAACGGAAACGGCAATGCTATTATCGGTATAAAAGATAAAACAGCAACAGAGTATGTAATTCCTGAGAAAATTAACGGCATTACTATAGATAAAATTGAACAAGAAGTATTTAAAGATAACAAAAATATTGTTTCAGTAAGTATCCCAAAGACAATGAGGGATATTGAAAAAGCAGCGTTTGAAAATTGTGAAAATTTAAAAACAGTTACTTTTGCCGAAGATACTGAAGAATTAAATTTGCGTATGGATGTATTTAAGGATTGTACATCAATAGAAGAGATAGTATTGCCATATGGATTATCTCAAACTCAACTAGGCGTGTTTGCTGGCTGTACTTCTTTAACAAAAATAACAACGCCATTTGTTGGCATTCGTAATCCAGCCACTCCAAGTGTGGAAGGTCAATATTATTGTTTAGGTACATTCTTTGGGTCTGATACAGAGATCCCAGTCAAAGATTTAATAATTACAAAACAAAAATATATCTTCTCTTATATTTTCAATGAATCTAAAGTTGAAAACTTGACTATATCGTCAGCTGATTTAGATTTAAGTTCTTCTTTTGGATATTACTTGAGAGAAACGCTAAAAACTGTCGACCTTTCAAATTCTAATGCGACAGAGCTAGATTATTCATCATTTGAAGGATGTGGACTTTTAACAAGCGTGAAATTGCCAAGTAGTTTAAAGTCTATAGGCGGTAGAGCTTTTTATGGCTGTACAAGCATGGAGTCGCTTGATATACCAACGAATGTTAAGTCGATAGGCTTTAATACATTTACTAATTGCAATAACTTAAAGAATATAGATATTTCCAAAGTTGAAACTATAGATTCAAATGCATTTAATGGCTGTTTGGGTATAACAGCTCTAGATGGAAGCAGCCTTAAAACTATTGCGTATAATGCATTTGCTAATATGACAAATCTAGAAACCATGACATTGCGTGACGTGGAAACAATAGGCAATGGTGCTTTTATGGGAGATGTAAAATTAACATCATTTAGTAACCCAGCGTTAACGAAATTAACAACAATAGGGGAAAACGCATTTGAGGGTTGTTCTTTATTGACAACAATACACCTAGCAAAATCTGTAGAAACAATAGGAAAGTATGCGTTTAAAGATTGTTCAGCATTAACAACTTTTGATATAGAGGCAGGTTCTAGTTTAACAAGTATGGGGCAAAATGCTTTAAGTGGAGCTAATTCAATTACAAGCATAACGCTACCATTTATAGCTGATACTCCAACATCTACAAAAGCATTTGGATATATATTTAGAAATACTGGATCAGCAAGTAGCTATGAATATTTGGCAAATGGTTATTATGTCCCAAAATCATTAACGAGCATAACAATAACTAGCGGTACAAGTATTGCTCAAAGCGCTTTGCGTGGCTTAACATATGTAACAACTATTAATTTGCCAGATACTATTGAAACAATTAATCAATATGCACTTGAAAACGCAGGCATTACGTCTTTAGTTGTTCCACATAATTTGACAGAGTTGAACTCAAGAATCGGAACGGGTGGAGATGTTGATTTGTATATTGAATCAATAGCTCATTATATGGCATTTACTCAAACTACAATTCTAGCCAATGATGTTAGCAATTATAGCATAATAAGATTGTTCATTGGGCAAAATGAAGTAACTAGTGTTGACTTAAGTTCAATGAGCTTAACTGCAATAAGCCAATACAAGTTCTATAGATGTACAGATATTACTTCTATAAGTTTGCCAAACACTGTTGCTCAAATCGGAGAATTTGCATTTTATAGAGCAGGCTTAACGAGCATTACGTTCCCAACTGCTTTAACAACAATAGGCAATAGCGCATTCAATGGTACAAATATATCTTCTATAACACTTAATCCAAATTTAACAAGCATTGGACAATATGCATTCGCAAACACACAAATAAGCACATTGAATGTACCAAATGATATTCAAACGATTATGGGCTTTGACCATATTCCAACATTGACAACAGTTAATTTTGAAGCAAATTCAACTCTTGAAACAATTTTAGATAGTTGTTTTGCATACACAGGTATTACAAGTATAACTATCCCAGCAAGTGTAGAAACAATAGGGGCTAGTGCATTTGCTAATTGTAGCGCTCTTGAAACAGTATCATTTGAGTCTGGGTCAAATCTAACTACTGTTGAATCATCAGGATTCGCTTATACAGGAATAACAAGCATTATAATACCAGCAAGTGTAACAAACCTTGGTAACTTTGCTTTTTATGGTGATTCAAACTTAGAGACTTTAACTTTTGAAACTGGAACAAGCATAACAGATATCGGTAGCGAATTTATTAGCGGAACAAAAATAGATACATTGGAAATCCCATCAACCATTGGCGAGATGTCTAATAACATCTTTAAGGGAGCTTTATATTTAATTAACCTAACATATCCTGCAAAAAAGAAATGGACGGATTTAGGAAGTAATTCGGCTTATGTATATGTAACTATTAATTCAAGTAGTATTTGCGAAAATGGTTTTTATAATGCAACAAATGTAACTTCTTTAGATATATCTAATGTAACTCAGGTTGGTGCTACTGCTTTTAATGGCATGAGCGCATTATCAAAACTTTATATTTCAAGTTGGAATGATTATCTAAACATTGATTTTAATGGATCAACATTTGAATTCTATCATAACAACAGGGAAGTAAATATTTATGTTAACGGAACGCTTGTTTCAGGAACATTCGATTTGAGTGGAATAGATTCTAGTATTACATCAATCCCAAAGAATTCCTTCTATAAATTAAGATCGATTACAAATATAATTCTCCCAATTACAATAACATCAATTGAAGATGGTGCATTTGATTATTGTACAAATCTTGTTGATGTTAAATTTAAAGATGGAAGTTCATCTCCAGCCTACACGAATAATTTGGTTTCGATAGGCAAATATGCTTTTAGAAAAACAGATCTTTCTAAGATAGTAATTTCTAACGATACAACAACAATAGGGAACTATGCTTTTTCAGAATGTACACATTTAGATGCTTCGTTTGAATCAAATTCTACATTGCAAACAATTGGAGAATACGCATTCAATAAATGTTCTAGTACGACAGCATTTGAAATACCTAGCACCTTAACAAGCATCGGCCAATATGCATTCGCATCGAGCGGATTACAAACGCTATCATTGGCAGCAAATTCAACATTGGCAAATATTGGAAGCGCTGCATTTGCTAGTTGTACAAGCTTAACAACTCTTCCAGTGTTCCCAGCATCGCTTAATAGCTTAGGGGCCGCAGCGTTTAGAGGTTGTACACAAATAACAACAGTAGATCTTCGAAATACAAATATAACTGCTATACAAAATTTAACGTTTAAAGAAGATTCAGCTTTAACACATGTATATGTGTCTAAAAAGGTAAGAAGATTCGAGCAAGAAGCATTTATGGATTGCGTGGCGCTAATAAGCGTTGAGCATGTTGAACGTCCTACTTATACAATCGAAATTATGACCTCATGCTTTAAAAATTGTGAAAATTTAGTGAGTGTTGGTTATGGAGATTGGGCTGCAGTTGATACATATGTTAGAAACTTTATAGATTCTGTGTCTACTGCGAATCCGGATGTTAGAGATGTTTATATGAACAATCACGATAATGAATTCTCTAGGGTAGAAACAATTTCGGACTATGCTTTCTATGGTTGTAGAAAATTAGAGAATTTATATTTAGTTCATGGCATTCAAGCAATTGGTAAATATGCATTCTTTGATTGCGAAAATCTAAAATATATAAATATACCACACAGTTGTTCGCATCTAGATTATATGTCATTTGGTGGAGATGCGTTTAAAAACACAGCATTTAAGTCGCGTAAAGATATGTCTACATTAGATACTAAAATATACAATACTTATGGCATGGCAGTGGAGTTTTATCCAGGAGAGACATTAATTACATGGGAATATTATTGGGGTTCATCTATGTTTGAGGAAACGGAAAAGTGTTATAAAACGGATTCAAAACATCAAAATACATATGATTTAGCATATAAATGCCAAAACACGGGGTCTCCAACAAAATATCAAACGGGTATAAGCAAAAAGAGCGTAAGTTAAAAAGAATAATGCACCTCCTTGTTGTTCAACTTTTTGGGTTCATAGCAAAATCAGGGTGCATTTAGATATTATTTATTTGTTTTCTGAAATAATGTTTAACAATTTGTAAATAAGAGAATATAGTTGAGCTCCTTCATCTTGAGGAAGCTTGTATGCACACACCATTTTTTGAGGTATGTATTTAGCCTTATTCTTCAAGTCCTCTCCTTGTTTTGTTATACGAACATTTACATTTCTCTCATCTTCTTTTGAGCGTTCTTTTTCAACAAAACCTTTCTTTTCTAGATTCTTAATTACAGGAGTCAAGGTGCCAGAATCTAGAAACAAAATATTGCCCAATTCTTTAAAGGAGATTTCTTTTCTTTCCCACATAACCATCATCGTAATGTATTGGGTATAAGTTAAATCTAATTCCTCTAAAAATGGTGTATATGCCTTTTGAATTTCTCTAGCACATGCATAGATAGGGAAGCATAATTGATTTGAAAGTTTAAGTGGATCAAATTCTTCCATTATGAATTTTCTTCCTCATATGCTTTTGCTACAGCTCTTGCTAATTGATCAGCGCAAGATGTTGGTCTTCTTCCACAAGTGTTGCCTGCTAATTTTTCAGTGATTTGATCTACTGTCCATCCGTCAACTAATTTTGAAATAGCTTTTAGATTGCCGTCACAACCGCCAATAAATTGAATGTTTGATACTTTGTCGTCATCCAAATCAAAGATGATTTTAGATGAGCAGGTCATTTGTGTTTTGTATTCGTGTTTCATTATAACAATTCCTTTATATTATTTTCTAAATTCTCTGGTTTCATTGATGGAGCGAATCTAGCAACAACGTTACCATCTCTATCTACTAAGAACTTTGTAAAGTTCCATTTGATATTACTAAATAGTTTACCACCTTGTTGAGATTTTAGAAACTTATATAATGGATCTGCGTCAGCGCCATTTACTTTTATTTTCTTAAATTGCTTAAATGTAGTTCCGTATCTAGCAGTACAGAAAGTTGCAATCTTTTCTGCAGAGCCTGGAGCTTGCATTGCAAATTGGTTGCAAGGGAAGTCTAAGATTTCAAATCCCTTATCTTGATACTTGTCATACAATTCTTGTAAACCAGCATATTGAGGAGTGAAACCACAACCAGTTGCAGTGTTAACAATCAATAAAACTTTGCCTTTGTAGTCTGCTAATGCTACGTCATTTCCTTTGTTGTCTTTAACAATAAAATCATAAATACTTGCCATAAATAATTCTCCGTGTTCTCTTAATAGATTTAATCAAATTAAATTGAATTCAACTAAATATTAAACCCAAAAAATGCTTAGGTCAAGTAGTAATCTTAAAAAAATGGCAAAATAGTGTAAAAACACTAAAAAAACACCTTTATATATTTAAAATATATGTTATAATTACTTTTGTTAAAATATAAAATTATGAGGAGAATTAACTATGAAGGTATTTATGATAGGCGGAACAGGTTTACTAGGTTGTGAAGCTGCTATCGAATTAATCAAAATGGGCCACCAAGTAAAGAGTGTCGCATTGCCACCTCTACCACAAGGCGCTCCAATTCCAAAAGAAATGGAATTAGAATTTAAAGACATCAACAAGTGCTCAGATGCAGAAGTTGAAGAAATGTTAAAGGGTTGTGACGTATTTATGTACGCTGCAGGTGTTGACGAAAGAAAAGAATGTCCACCACCAGTATATGAAGTATACAAGAAATTCAACAACGACCCACTAGAGAGATTGTTACCAATCTGTAAGAAAGTAGGCGTTAAGAATGCTGTTGTTTGTGGATCATATTTCTCTTATATGTACAAACTAGCTGCAGGTCTAACAAAGAATGCTGCTAACCCAAATCAAAAGATTAAATATACAGGTGAAGAGTTCCTATCTCACAACCCATATATCAGATCAAGAATTGAACAAGAAAAGATTGTTGAAAAGTTCTGCGATGACAAGTTCAGCGCTTCAGTTCTAGAACTTCCATATATCTTTGGTACACAACCAGGAAGAAAGCCAGTTTGGACAATTCTTATCGATCAATTAGCTCGTATGGATAAGCTTCCATTCACAATGTACCCAGCTGGTGGTACAGCTATGTTAACATGTAACCAAGTAGGACAAGCTTTAGCTGGTGCTGCTGTTCAAAAGCCAGGTTATGGATTTAGAGCTATTCCAATCGGTATGTATAACTTAACATGGAAAGAATTCTTAGCAATCGTTTATGATGCAAGAGGTATGTCTGGAAGAAAGGTTATCTCTATCGCTCCATGGATGATGAAGTTAGGTATGGGATCAGTTCAAAAGGATTACGATAAGAGAGGTATCGAATCTGGTATGGATCCATTCCAATTACCATACACAATGGATTACAACTTATTCATTGACCCAACAGAAACAAAGGGCTTAGGCGTTAAGGACGCTGATATCAAGGCTGCTATCTTCGATTCAATTAAGGTTTCAGTTGCTTCTGTAGAAGGTAAAGTTCAACTTCTAGACATGAAGGGTGAAAACGAAGACGAAAAGAAGAAATAAAGCTAAGCATTAATAAAAAAAACAAAAAATTTAAGGGACTACTAATCTAATCATTAATAGTCCCTTTATTTGTAAAAAGGGGAATTATGTTAAACGAAGAAGATTACAAAGAGCCACGTTGTGTGTTGTGTGATACCAACTTTTATAATCCAGATTCTGAAGAACCAGAAGGAAGAATAGAGATAGGAAGAATCCTTGCTAAAGAAGATTCTCTATATGATCAATTAAAATATACAGAAATAGAAACATTATTGAACTATTGGGAAAAGGAAGCGAACTCTCTTAAAGACAGATCTGGGCAATTGACAATGCTATCTGAAATGATTGGCCTATTTAGAAAAATGGGTGAAAAGACTAAGGCAATGATGGCAATTGATAAGGCTTTAGGATTATTAAAAACCTACGGCTTTGATGATTCTTCTTCTGCAGGAACAATATATTTAAATGCGGCTACAACACTTAAAGCGTTTAACGAATTAGATAGAGCAATGCCTTGCTATGAAAAAACGCTTGAGTTATACAATAAATATCTAAAGCCAGATGATGAAAAGTATGGCGGTTTATATAACAACATGGCATTAGCTTATGTTGATTTAAAAGAATACAAAAAGGCTGAAGATTTATATAATAAAGCATTAAAGATTATGAAAGCTCTTGATGGGAAGGAACCAGAGATCGCAATTACATATGTAAATATGGCGCAATTATACTTTGCTTCATTAGATATGGATGCGTGCATAGATAAGATTATGGATTGCATGAAAAAGGCATATGAAAATCTTATGTCAGATAAAGCAAACAAAAATGGATATTGGGCATTTGTTGCATCATCTTGTATTCCATCATTTGAACAATTCGGTTTTGATTCATATAAACAAACGCTAAAAGAAAAGGTAGATAAGATTTATGGAAGGGCTTAAGTTAGCAAGAGATTATTATGAAGCTTATGGAAAAGCTATGCTTGAGGAGCAATTTAAAGATGTTAAAGATAGAATTGCTGTAGGCTTAGTTGGCGAAGGCTCAGAATGCTTTATGGCTGATGATGAGATTTCTTGGGATCATGATTTTGAACCAGGATTTTGCCTTTGGATTACAAAAGAAGATGAAAGAGCATTTGGCTTTAAATTAGAAAGAGCATACGCAAAACTTCCAAATGGATTCAATGGTTTTACTAGAAATATGATGAATCCAGCGGGCGGCAATCGACACGGTGTTTTAATTATTGATGAATTCTATGAGAAGTTTATCGGTTCAAATAAAGCTCCAACGACTTGGAGAGAATGGCTACAAATACCAGAAGATACTTTAGCTACAGCAACAAACGGTGAAGTGTTTGAAGATAAACTAGGATTATTTACTAAGATTCGAAATGAGCTTTTAAATATGCCTCAAGATGTTTGGTTTAAGAAGATTGCAGCCAAGATGGTTAGGATGGGTCTTGCGGGCCAATATAACTTTGCAAGATGTATTGCACACGAAGATAATATTGCAGCGCAAGTAGCTTTAGCTAAGTTCGTTGAAGATGGAGTATCTTTAGCGTTCTTGATGAATCATAAATATGCACCTTATTATAAGGTAGCGTATAGAGCAATGAAGAATCTAAATGAATTTAACGATTTATATGATAGATTTGAATTCTTATTAACAGAAAATAATAAAGGGGATAATTACACGAAAAAGCGTGAGATTATAGAATCAATAGCAAAAGAGTTTATAGATTATTTCAAAGAAAATGGTTTAACAAAAGCTACGTGTAATAATTTGGATACACACGCATATTCAATAATAGACAACATAAAAGATCCAGAATTGAGAAACTTAAATATTATGATAGACCAGTTATAGTTTTACTTTTAAACAAGAGAATAGCAC
>CAMNMY010000020.1 GCA_946545105.1 uncultured Clostridia bacterium | reverse complement strand
AGTACTTTATTTAATGCTATAACACAAGCAGGAGCAGAATGTGCAAACTATCCATTCTGTACAATTGAACCAAATGTTGGAGTTGTTGCTGTTCCAGACGAAAGATTGGAAAAACTTGCAGCATTATATGATTGTAAAAAGATCACTCCAACAGTTTTGGAGTTCGTAGATATTGCTGGTCTTGTTAAAGGTGCATCTCATGGTGAAGGTTTAGGAAATAAGTTCCTATCTCACATTAGAGAAGTAGATGCTATCGTACACGTTGTTAGATGCTTTAAAGATGAAAACATTACTCACGTAGATGGTTCTATTGATCCTATTAGAGATATTCAAACAATTGAACTTGAATTAATCTTTGCAGATATTGAAGCCGTTCAAAAGAGAGCAGCAAAGGCTCATCAAAATGCAAAGAGCGGAGATAAGAAGGCTGCAATAGAAGCAGAAAAGATTGATGCTATCTTAGCAAATCTTGAAAAAGAAATCCCAGTAAGATTAATGAACCTTGATGAGGATTCAAAGGAATTAATTAAAGATTTATGTCTTTTAACAGCTAAGCCAGTTATCTATGCAGCAAACATAGCTGAAAACGAAATCGGAAAACCTGATTCTCAAGAAGTTTTAGCAGTAAAGAAATATGCTCAAGAACACGATGCTACAACTATCGTTTTGTGTGCAAAAATCGAAGAAGAAATTTCTGCATTAGATAAAGAAGAAAAGGCAATGTTCCAAGAAGAGTTAGGAATTACTCAATCAGGATTAGATAAATTGGTATCAGCTTGTTATTCATTACTTGGATTAATAAGCTACCTAACAGCAGGTGAAAAAGAAACTCGTGCATGGACTATTGTTAAGGGTACAAAAGCACCTCAAGCAGCTGGAAAAATCCATACAGATTTCGAAAAAGGCTTTATTAGAGCTGAAGTTGTTGATTGGCAAACATTGCTAGAATGTGGTTCTTACAATGCTGCAAAAGAAAAAGGTAAAGTAAGAAGTGAAGGCAAAGACTACGTAATAAAAGATGGAGATGTGGTATTATTCCGCTTTAATGTGTAATTATGGATTATAAGAAAATTATTGCTCAAACAATTAAAATAGATGGCGTTTCAGAAGAAGAGTTAATTTCTTTAATAGCTCTTCCAAAAGACTTATCAATGGGAGATTTTGCTCTTCCATGTTTTAGATTTGCAAAAGTTCTTCACAAGGCTCCAAATATGATTGCTGAGGATTTAGCAAAACTAGATTATCAAGGAGCATTTGAAAAGGTTGAAGCAGTTAATGGATATCTTAACTTCAAAGTAGATAAGCAAGCTCAAGCCAAACAAATTTTGGATGGAATTGTGAAAGCTGGCGAAAATTACGGTAAGTCAGATTTAGGAAAAGGCAAAACAATTTGTATTGACTTTTCATCTGTTAATATCGCAAAGCCATTCCACATGGGCCATATGTTAAATACATCTATTGGTAGTGCATTATACAAAATCTATAAGGAACTTGGATACAACGTTGTTGGTATTAACCACCTTGGAGATTGGGGCACACAATTTGGTAAATTAATCGTTGCCTATAAGATGTGGGGAGATAAGAAAGATATTGAATTAAGAGGCGTTAGAGGCCTTCTAGATATATATGTTAAGTTTCACAAGGAAGCGGAGATTCATCCAGAGCTAGATGATGAAGCAAGAGCTTGGTTCAAAAAGATCGAAGATGGTAATCAAGAAGCTTTAGATTTGTTCTATTGGTTCAAAGATATTACTTTGAAAGAAGTAGATAAAATCTATAAGAGATTGGATGTTCATTTTGATAGCTACGCTGGTGAAAGCTTCTATAACGACAAGATGGACCCAGTTGTAAAAGAACTTCAAGAGAAAGGCTTATTAACAGAATCTGAAGGTGCTCAAGTAGTTAAGTTTGAAGACGACAAGATGCCACCATGTATTATCAAGAAGAAAGATGGAGCTACATTATATGCTACAAGAGACCTAGCCGCTGCTTTCTATAGAAAAAAGACTTACAATTTTGACAAGTGCTTATATGTAGTTGCTTACCAACAAAATCTACACTTTAAACAATGGTTCAAAGTTGTAGAGATGATGGGATATGATTGGGCTAAGGATTTATATCACGTAGCTCATGGTATGGTATCACTAGAGAATGGTGCATTATCTACACGTGAAGGAAATGTAGTGTTCTTGGATGATGTATTAAATACATGCGTATCTAAGGCAAGAACAATTATTGAGCAAAAGAATCCAAATCTAGAAAACAAGGATGAGGTTGCTGAACAAGTTGGTGTAGGTGCAGTTATCTTTGCTATGTTATATAACAGCAGAATTAAAGATATTACATTCTCAGAAGATAAGGTATTAAGCTTTGAAGGTGAAACAGGACCATATGTTCAATATACATATGCAAGATGTAATTCACTTCTTGAAAAGTGTGGTGATGTTGATGGAGACATTGATTATTCTGGTATAGATAATGAAAGTGCAGCAGAAGTAATTCGTACACTTTCTAAGTATCAAGATGTATTAGTTGATGCATCACAACGTTTTGAACCATATTTAGTTACAAGATATGTTGTTGAACTTGCTCAAGCATTTAATAAATTCTATTTTGAATGCAATATCGCAAACGCAGAAACAAGTATAAAGAATTCAAGATTGCTTTTAACAAAAGCGGTTAAACAAGTTTTAGCAAATGCATTAAAACTTTTAGGAATTCAAACACCAAAGAAAATGTAAATAAGACCTCCAATAAAATGGAGGTTTTTTAATGCCAAAATTAAATAATATTATATCCTGCTAAAGCTAAGGAATTTAGAGCTTTATCATAGTTTTCTTCTTTCACAAGGATATAATCAGTGTTGTATGTTGATACAGCAAAGATACCTATTTTATTATTAGCTAAAATAGTAGATATTTTTGATAGGATGCCTATTAGAGAAAAATCAAGGACACCTTGTATCCTAAATCCTTTCCAACCATCATCTCTATCGATTGTATTTTGAGGCGTATTCTCAGTTTTGCATACCAATGATATTTCTTCATCGGTCTTTCCGATAAAATAGAAATCTTTAGATAAATCCAAATCTTTTTCATCTTTAACTTTACAAACAGTTAGCTTGTAATCAATTCTTTTTAAGTCCATGTATTTAGTTTTTCTCCAATATAACATTATCTTTAGATAGTATATCATAAGACTGAGAATAAAAAACCTCCAAATGAATGGAGATTTTGGAGTTAACGAGCAGACTTGAACTGCCGACCTCGCGCTTACCAAGCGCGTGCGCTACCGGCTGCGCCACGTTAGCATTTAATCTTTCTTAAATCGTCGCATTGAATATAACTTGGTACAATAGCTAGTGTATTGCTAGATAATCTAGAAAAAGACTTTTCACCGTAATTTGCAATAAATGCTGTTTCTTTCATATTTGCATTAATAAAAAAAAGACGAGGGATGCCCCCGTCGTTCGGTGGACCAGATCTTGCGACCAGCCCATAAAACTTTTCTTAATTGTATTATACATTATTTTGTATGAAAGCAATATTTTTTTTAAATAATCATAATTATTGATAAAAATACTGCTGTGTTTGAGGAGGAAAGGCTTAACACACGTTCAATCGTTAAGCCTTTTCTTCTTTAATGGAGCTAACGAGCAGACTTGAACTGCCGACCTCGCGCTTACCAAGCGCGTGCGCTACCGGCTGCGCCACGTTAGCATTTAATCTTTCTTAAATCGTCGCCTTGAATATAACTTGGTGCAATAGCTAGTGTATTGCTAGATAATCTAGAAAATGATCTTTCACCATAATTTGCAATAAATGCTTTTTCTTTTACATTTGTACAAATCATAATCTTTTTATTCTCATTAATTCTACTATCTATAATAGCAAATAGTTGCTCAATTGCTAATTGATTAGAATGCTCAGCACCTAAATCATCAATGATTAATAAGTCTGCATTTAGCATATCTATATATTTCTCTTCGTTTTGTAATCTATTGAATTGCTTATCAATAATCATAGTAATGAAGTCGTATGCTGTTGTGTAGTAAACGCTATAACCATGTCTTATGGCTTCGTTTGCAGTGCAAAAAGCTATTGTTGTTTTACCTACGCCAACTTCTCCAGATAAATAAAAAGCAAATTTTGTAGCATTATCTAAATCTGCAGCCCATTTCTTTGCAAGAGCGGCAATCTTGGCCATCTTTTCAGCTTGCTTTGCATCAAGTTTTGAAAAGTCGATTGTTTCAAATGTTTCCTTTGCAAATTTTGGGAGATATGAATTTTGCTTTAAATATGAAATAAGAAGTTTCTTTTTGCAATCGCAATACTTACCATCTACAAATCCAGTATCTTTACAAATAGGGCACTTGTGATGCTTTTCTAAATCAATATGGTTTGCTTCAATATATTTCAATAATTCTTGAGAAGCTTTTTTATACTCATCCAAGGTTTCCTTAGTGTTGTTCTTAATTTTATTAAGGGAAGCAGTTCTTTGCTTTTCAAATAAATCTTTAAATTGAGGATCTTTTAGAGCAACTTCCAAGCGAGATTCAAAATCATGTTCATCTCGTGCTTGTTGTGTTTTATATTGGGCATTAATATATTGAAGTATTTGTTGCTTTGTCATATTACACCTGAATATTGTCTAATTCATCATCAGAAATTAAAGATGATTCATAATCGTCCATTGATCTATCGTTTTGAGTAAACTTAGAAGATTTTGGCTTGTATGTCTTTGTAAAGAATTCTTCTACCGCAGTTGAAGAGAAGATGTTGTTACTCTTTAGAATAGATAACTTCTTTGCAATCTCGCCAAGAGGTTTTCCTACAGATAGCTTTGCTACTTCGCAAATTGTATCATAGTCAAATCCCCAAATGTTCATCCAAACATTTAGCATTTCTCTATCGTTTTGAGTAACTATTCTTGAAGATCCTAAAATCTCTAGAAGTTTCTTTATTTGTTCTTCTTCTTTATCTAACTTTTCAAAGTATACTTTGATGTCTTCTTCGGAAATGATTCCCTTGTTGTAAAAATCGTTTACAACATGATCCATATATCTTAATTCTTTAATAGCGTTCTTGAAGCAGTATCTAGCGATAAGAATCAAGCCTTGAGAAGAGTAGCCCTTTTGTTGCCATGGAGAAATGTAGTTTTCAACAACTGGAGCAGGGTTATCATACCAAAGTCCCAATTCTTTTGTAACATCAATAGCGTTTTCTGATAGCTTTTTCTTATTTTTCAAATAAGTTTCAACTTCAATGCTAGATATAGCGCCATTTTTAAAGCATTCATCTAAAACTGTATCCAACTTAGCCATAGACTTTAATGACTTCTTACAAGCGGCTAAAATGGCTTGAGAATCATATCCCCAGTTCTCAGTCCACTTAGTAAAGAAGTCTTTATCTTCTTCAGAGACTTGAGAAGTCTTGCCAATAGCAGCAGCGATTTCTCTTAAGATAGAAGTATTTAATTCTCTTTGACGAATTCTTTGTTGAACTTGTTCAATGCTTCTAATGCCATCATTTACCCAAGTTTTCGCAACTTGTAATATATAGTTTCCAGAAACTGTGTTTCCTTTTGTCTTTACGCAGTGTTGGATAATCATAAGCAAAGCTTCTGGTTGCATATTTGTTGTTTCAATAAAGTCATAATATTGAGTATATTGATTTGGATTAACGATTGCTTTGTTAGGGAAGCATTCTTCAAGCATAGTGTTGAATTCAGCGTATTTTTCTTTTTTATATAATTTAGCGATTTGAGCATTACGAGATTTTCTATATTGGATTTGTAGTGGATCAAAAGAGATAACACTTACAAGTCCTTTTTGCTCAAGTGCATAATATACATCTTGTACTTCTTTTGCAGAAAGAGAAAGCGCATCCATAATGTGCTCAATAGTATTATCTTTAGATAATGGATTTTGACATAAGAATAAACCATACAAATAAACTTTAAGTTCAACTTCGTTGCACTCTGGCATGAAAGAAGTAACAAAGTTACTATCTAGCATTACAAATTTATTATTTTGGTCATCGTTTTCAAAACAACAAAATGGCACGTCTAAACCCCTTTCAAAAATTGTGATGTATAAACATAATAACACATTTTATTTTTATGGTAACAAAAAATATGTAAAATTTTGTGGTAAAATATCTTTGTATGGAAAATAATGAGATGAAAGACGAAGTATTCGTTGACGAACAACTAAGTAACGTTATTAAAAATGAAGAGCCAAAAGACGGAAGACTAATGTCAGACGAAATTATTGTTTCTATGGAAAATGTATCTAAGATATACATTTCTTCTTTTAACAAGTTAAAAAGAGATCTATTCAAACAACAAAATGTAAAATCCGTAAAAGCACTAGATGAAGTCTCTATGGAGGTTAAAAAAGGAGAGATTTTTGGTTTATTGGGCGCAAACGGTTCTGGCAAAACAACAATTATCAAATTGTTGTGTGGATTGATTCATGATGATGGCGGTAAAATTCAAGTACTTGGCAGTGACGTAACAAAAACAAGAGAGTATCTAAGCGAAGTTGGTGCAATTGTTGAAGCGCCATCAATGTTTAAAGAATTGACGGGAAGAGAAAATTTAAGATATTTTGCATCTTTATCTGGAGGACTTCAAGAGCAAAGGATCCAAGATATTTTGGATTTAGTAGGTCTTAAGGATAGAGCTGATTCAAAATTCGGGACTTATTCACTTGGTATGCAACAAAGATTGGGAATAGCTCAAGCTATTATGACAAATCCAAAATTATTAATTTTGGACGAACCGATAAATGGTCTTGACCCAGATGGTATTATGCAAATGAGAGAATTGTTCCGCAGATTGAATTCGACATATGGAACAACAATTATCATTTCTTCGCATATTCTAAATGAGATGCAAGAATTGTGTGATAGAGTAGCGATTTTAGTAAGCGGTAAGATTGTAGCTGTTAAATCACTAAAAGAAGTAGACAGTTCACAACAAAAAGAAATAGCAAAGATTGATTGCTCTGATCCTCAAAAGGCATATGAATTAATCAAAGACCTTGAAGGCGTTGAAGTTAAGATGGTTAATGGAGCAATTTACATCAAGTGCGAAACTGAAAAGATTGCGCTTGTAAATAAAACGCTAATTAAGAAGGATATTGATATTTATGGTATTAATATTCGTAAGCGTACACTTGAAGATATATATAAGGAGCTAGCTTAATATGGAAGGATTTGGAAATATTTTAAAAGCAGAATTATTTAAGCTAGCAAAAGGGAAACAGCTAGTTAAGTTAATAGTAGCGCTAATAATAATATTTGTTGTATTTACAATATTATTTAATTTCTTATACGAATTAGCAGGCGAAGTGTTAAATAACACAACAGCAACAGGCGGCGAAGTAACTGAAGAGGCCGTAGAGATTGCTAAAGCAAATTATGATGAAGCGGTAAAACAAAATGAGTCATTAAATGCGTATAGAAAAATGACAAATACAAATGTTTATCAAGCAAAAGCTGTATACAATCTATACAAATATATGTATGAGCATAATGTGTCAATATCGTCTGTATCAATGCTTGGCGCAATAACAGATCTTTCAGCTAATTCATATATATCGTTCATGATGGATATCATGGCTACCATTTTTGCAATATTTGGAATAGTGATAATGATTAAATCTTTTGCTGGTGAAAGAAGTAATGGAACGCTAAAGATGCAATTGCTAAGGCCTATATCTAAAGATGCTATTATAATTGGCAAGTTACTTGCAACTTGGATTGTTTCTATAGGTGCTTTAATATTTATGTTTGTTGTAACATGCGTTGTTGGCGTAATAGCGTTTAAGGTAAACGCATCTCAAGTGATTGGTATATTAAATGGTGAGAATGTGTTTATGATATCGCCAGCTGGCGCAATGATAATAACACTTATATATCATATTACATATGTATCTCAATTTATTATGCTTGGATTGTTCGCTGCATCTTTAATGAAAAAGAATAGCGGTGGCAGTATCGCTATTGGACTAGTAGCATTGCTAGTAGGTGGAAACATTGAGCAATTGCTAGGATATATCTTTGTTGGATATATAGGTATTTCTTTAAACATTTCATGGATGAATGCATTGACACTAAATGGCCCATCGTTGAATTATATGAATCTATATTCAATGCTAGGGATATCTATTTTGTGGTTTGCTGGAATGCTTGCTGTATCAATATTAATGTTTAGGAAAGAGGACATACATAGTTAGTCTTCTTTGCAATCTTCTATCCTTAAAGCGTCAAAATCGATAGGATGGACGAAATCTGTAGCTTTAAACATAGTATTGTGGAATAGAGCAAAATTCTTATAATGATAAGGAATTATTACGGGTGTGGAGATTTCTAATAAATTACAGATGTCTCCCACCCATTTTTGATATGCCAAATATTTCATCTCTGAATCGTCTTCATAGATGATATCTTTTTCGATCTCGTTGTTCTTAATAATCTTGGCCCAAATTCTCATATGATTATCCTATATTCTTTTGTAGAGTTTGTCAAATTTCATATAACGTGAATTAGTAAGGTAAAGCACATGGTAAAAAGGGGTGTTATGCAACCGCTGTGACTATGTGTTGCAAATTTGTGTAAAATTTATATAAAATCGGTTGACAGTACCTAAAAATGGAATTATACTATGCTTGTAAAAATTAAATTAGCTCATAATTTTCCCCCTTATCATATAAATTGAAGGAGCATTACAAGTAAGTTGTGGTGCTCCTTCTTTTTTGTAGTATTTATCGATATAATTTCAAATTTTCAATACTAAAAATACATGCAAAATTTTGCTCAAAATAGATGCTAAAAAATATAATATGCAACATATTGTTCAAAATATGCACAAAATGGGACAAAATTTTGTTAAGGTTAGTTTAATTTTTTAAGGTTAGGTTTAGAAAATGTGACTACTAGTTGCATTTTTTTAATGATTGTCTCTGACTTTTGGCCAATATTGACATTATTTAGCGCTATAAATATAATTATTTATGATTATTATTTGGAGGTAGCTAATATGGGATGGCTAAAAAATCAATTTAGAAAAGTAATTCAATGGGAAGATCAAGA
>CAMNMY010000019.1 GCA_946545105.1 uncultured Clostridia bacterium | reverse complement strand
CAAATCATTGATTTTATGTGAGGGTAAAATGGCGGAGAAAAAAGCAGAAAAAAAACAAACTTCACAAAAACAAACAAAGAAAAAGGTTTCAAACAGAAACAAGGTTGAAACTAATAGACTTAAACTTTTGGTCACTATTGTAAACAGATCAAAAGCGGAGTTCTATATGGATGTAATCCAAAATTATGAAGCAAACATGCAAATTGCTTGCCAAGCTAGAGGTACAGCAACTGCAGATATGAGAAAGCTATTAGGTCTTGTCGATGTAGATAAGACAGTAATATTTAGCGTTATAAAAGAATCTCGTGTCCAAGATATAATGTATCAATTAGAAAAGAGATTTAGAACAGTAAAGAATGGTGGCGGAATTGCTTATACAATTCCAATGTCTAGCATAATAGGCGTGGCAGTGTATGCATTTTTATCTAACAATAAAGATGCAGTTAAGGAGATATAGCGATGAAAAAGATTGAATACGAAGTAATTTGTTGTATAGTAAATGAAGGAAATGCAGACAATGTTATGGATGCTGCAAAATCAGCAGGTGCAACAGGTGGTACAGTTCTTAAGGCAAGAGGTACTGCAAATAAAGATGCAGAACAATTCTTTAAAATCGCAATTGACCCACAAAAAGAAATGGTTATGATTTTAGCTCCTATAGCATTAAAAGAAGACATTATGCATGCGCTATATACAAAAGCAGGATTAAATACTCCAGGCCAAGGTATTACGTTCTCACTTCCAGTAGATAACGTAGCAGGATTAAATAAGACAATAGTTCCAGAAAAGAAAGAGGAACCAAAAGAAGAACCTAAAAAAGATTCTGAAGAACAAAAATAACAGCAAAACTTCTCATAGTTAAAAGGATATAATAAATCCCTCCTAAGGATTAGTTCTGGGTTCGATTCCCGGTGGGAAGACCAAAGATATGAAATTAGATAAGGAAATATTTTCAAAAAGCAAAATAGATTTTAAATCACTTGTTCCATATGGATTTGAAGAAATGAAAGATGGAACATTTTCTTTTTCCAAGCAAATTTTGGATGGGGAATTTATATTAAAAGTAGACATTACAAAACAAGGCACAATAACTTGCAAAGTTATAGAAGTAGCATTTAATGAAGAATTCTTAGGAATGGATGTTGAAGATTATGTAGGTGGATTCATTGGAGATATGAAAGATGAATGTACGAAGGTTCTTCAAGATATAAAAGAAAAATGCTGCTACGAAGAATTATTTAGATATCCACAAACATTAAGAATAGTTAATGCTATTAAAGACACATTCAATGATAACCCAGAGTTCTTATGGGAAGATGACGATAGTGGCGTGTTTAGAAACAAGAAATCTAATAAGTGGTATGGCATTATAATGCATATAAACAAAGCTAAGCTTTGTGATGAAAATAAAGATATAGAAGTAATGAACATAAAACTTGATCCAAAAGAAATTGACGAACTAGTTAAAGAAAAAGGCTTTTTTAGGGCGTACCATATGAATAAGAAATATTGGATTACAATTTCTTTGGATGATAGTGTCGAGGATGAACGCATTTTAGAATTGATTAAAAAGTCTTATGTTTTGGTTTCTTAATTTATTTAGCATTGATATCACATACAAAGTATGTTAATATTTTAACTAGAACTAAATAATAAAGAAGGTTTGTATGAACAATAAAATTATTGCATTTGCAGGAAAAGGCGGCGTTGGCAAAACAAGTTTATCTGCTTTAACTGTAAAATTATTAGTAGAAAAATTCAAAGACAAAAAAATACTTGCAATCGATGCAGACCCAGCAGTTGGGTTATCTACAGCATTAGGCGTTAATGTAACACATACAGTAAACGATGTTAGATTACAATTCATTGATGAATTGAAAAAGCCAGATAGACCATCAACTATCGAAATCTTAAATGAAGCTCATTACGAATTGTCAGATATTATGATTGATTGTGGCGATTTTGCATTCTTAGCAATAGGAAGGCCAGAAAGTGCTGGATGTTATTGCTCAATCAATAGCTTCTTAAAAGACATCATCTCTGAACTTGTTTCAAGTTTTGATTATGTTGTAATTGATGGGGAAGCTGGTATTGAACAAATCAATCGTAGAGTTATGGAAAAAGTTACAGACTTAGTATTGGTTAGTGATGCATCTATGAAGGGATTAAATGTTGCAAGATCAATTGATCAAGTAGCTAAGAATTTAAATATGTGCAACACATCATCTTGCATTATCAATCGTGTTATCAACAAAGATAGTTTAAATAAGATGAAGGCAGATGGTTTGAATGTTGTTGGATGTATTTTAGAAGATGAAAATATTGAAATGACAGATGTTGAAGGAAATAGTTTATTTGGTATAAATAGTAATTCAGCAACAATGAAGCAATTAGAAACAGCGCTTCATAATGCGGGGGTAATATAGAATGCGTGATTTAAAGCATATTCACTTTTATGAAGACTTATTGGAACAGGCCAATAATGACCTAGTAAAGAAAGCAAAAGAAGAAGGGAAAACTTGTGTAGCATACACTTGCTACTATATGCCTGAGGCCTTGTTTAACCTAGACAATTCTTTTAGTGTTAGACTAAGAGCTCCTCACACTGGTTCTTTGGATATTAGCCAATATTATATGACATCATTTATTTGTGGCTTTTCAAGAGCTTTACTTGAGCGTGCATTTGAGGGTGGATTTAATTTTATAGATTGTTATTTTTCATCAGATACATGCCAACAAATGGTAAGAGTTGTCGAAAATATTCATGAGTTAAACCTTATTGATAACAAAAAATTCTATTACAACATAATAGATGCACCAATGAAAATAACAGAGCATGGAAACAAGTTCTACATCAATCAAGTAAAAACTCGTTTTCTAGAACCTCTAAGAGATAAGTTTGGTTGTGATATTTCAGATGCTGCTTTAAGAAAGGCAGTAGAAATGCACAATAGAATGTGTGCAATCTTTGAAGAAATCTCAGAGATGAGAAAAGAGGAAAACCCTGTGATTACACCTAGGGAATTCCATATTTTGTGTTTAGTAAGTTACGCTTGCCCAACATATTTAATTCTTCCATACCTTGAGGAAACATTAGAAGATTTAAGACATAGACAAAAGGAAGAAAAGAATCATTGGAGAGCAAGAGTTGTAGTTGTTGGCTCAGAAATCGATGACTATACATTTTCCGAAATAATGGAAGCATGTCATTGCTATGTTGTTGCAGATAGATATTGTTATGGTTCAATTCCTGGAAGACAACAAATTAAACTAAATGATGATGAACCAGTTTTAGATCAAGTATGCAAAGCATATCTTCAAACAAATCAATGCCCAAGATTTATGGCACAAGATAAGATTCAAGGAAGAAGAGAATTAATAAAGAAACTTGTTGAAGAATATAAAGCAGATGGCGTTATTTATGAACAAGCTAAATTCTGTGACTTCTGGGGTTATGAAAGAATGTTATCAGGAAGAATTATGGCAGAAGAATACAATATCCCTACAACTCAAATTGATAGAGAATATGTTGTTTCTGGTTCAGGCCAATTAATGACAAGAATACAAGCTTTCGTCGAAAGCCTTGAAATAAAGAAAATACAAGCTAAGAGAGGAAACGATGAAAAAGAAAAGAATAGCTGATAATTATCAGCCAAAGACTGGATTATATAAGCATCGTGAATGGCGTGGCTTTAAAGATACTATGTATGATTTCTTCAAGTGGTTGCAACTTTGGGGAATATTACTTGCATGGGTTTTAAGACATCCTATTCAAAACATTAAAGCTTTGTTTAGATATCGTTGGATGTATACATACTTAACAGTTCCAGCATTCTTCGATAGAATAATGAGCCAAATGAAAGGTGCAGGTCTTCGTGCCGCAAGAAATAATATGAATACACTTGCAAAGATTGTTACACAACATTTAACAATACTATTTTCAGCAGATGAACACTTACATCCAAATAGTAAAAAGGCAAAAGAAAAATCTGATCATATTATATTGATAGATGAATTGCTACCAGGTATTATTGGTGCTGGATTTAAGGGATACAACACAATATTGTATCAAGTTGCCCCAATGTATTTGCCATCATTAATTAATCAACATGCGCCAGTACATTATATAAGCCAAACAGAATCTTATGGGTTGCCAGCTGACGTTTGCCCACTTCCTTCATTCGAAGCAGGTGTTGCAATTGAAGATGACTATTGTAAGGTTGGCAAGTGCTTCATATCTTGCAATATGCCATGTGACGGTTCAATTATGACTTCAACAGTTCAAGATAGAAGACATGGTTTACCAACAATGCCTTTAAATATTCCACTTCGTTGGAAGAGAGAAGAAGTAATGGAATATGCTGTTGCAGAATATAAGTCAGTAATTAAATTTATTGAAGAGCAAACAGGCGAGAAATACGATTACGATGCTTTAAGAAAAGCATGTGAAGTATGGAATGGCCAAACAAGAAAGAAGATGGAAAAGTGGGAATTGAATAAGACTGAAATTCCACCACATACAGGATCTACAGTATGGTTATATAGATTGTTTGAATATCAATTCGCTTGTGGTAACAAAGTTGCATTAAAAAATGATGAAAAAGTAAATGCAATTCTTAAGAAACAAGTAGAAAAAGGAATTTATCCAAAGACTGTTCGCCATCGTGCAGTTTTATGGAATACTCCATGTAATAACTATGCAAACTTCAATGCTTGGCTATTGGATTGCTGGGGTATTGAATCAGTTTGCGATATGATTGACTTCCAAGGATCAGAAATTATTGATACATCAACACCAGAGACAATGCTATATGGTATTGCTAAGATGGCTCAAGGCGCAACAATGAGAGTTCATACAAAAGGTGGTTACGAAGTAATTTTGGATGATCTATGGGTTAAGATGGAACAATTTAATGCCGATATGGTAATTATGTTTGACCAAATTTCTTGTAAGGGCGTTGGCGCTATAAGCGGCTTGTTCGAAGAAGAGGCTGCAAGAAGAAAAGTTAAATTTGTTTGGGTAAAGCAAGATTTAATGGATCCAACTTCAATTTCAAGAAGAGATATGAGAGATGAAATTAATAAATATATGAAGACAGTTATGAGAGAAGAGCCACTAGATCCAAGCTTAGTGGAATTCGATGATAGTGAGAGCTGGTAAAGGAGATAAAAATGAAAAAATATTTTGGCGGATGCGATGTAGGTTCAACCTACGCTAAATGTGTAATATTAGATGAGGAAGGAAAGATTGTTGCTCATACAACAATTCGTTCAAAGATTAATCCAACGGAAACAGCTACTTTGTCTCTTGAAGGCACTATAGCTCAAGTTCCTGAATTAAAATCAATTCAAGATTTATCTTATCTTGTTGGTACAGGTTACGGAAGAAACAAGGTTCCATTTGCAGATGAGAACATCTCAGAGATTTCTTGTCACGCTATGGGTGTACATGTAGCAGATCCAACAATCACAGGTATTATTGATATCGGTGGACAAGATGTAAAGGGTATTAGAATCGATGAAGATGGCACAGTATTAAACTTTGCTATGAATGATAAATGTGCAGCTGGAACAGGTAAGTTCTATGAAGCTATGGCAAGAGCATTTGAAATGCCTCTTGAAGAGTTCGCAAAATTATCTTTAAAAGCAAAGAATGTTATTCCAATTACTGCACAATGCACAGTATTTGCAGAATCAGAAGTAACTTCATTAGTTGGTGAAGGAAAGCCAATGGAAGAAATCGCTGCAGGCCTTCAAGTATCAATCGCAAAGCGTTGCTTTGTTATGGCTAAGAAGGCTGGTACAGATGGTAAGATTACATTGACAGGTGGTTGTGCTAAAAACGATGGCTTAAAGAAGGCTATTGAACAAGTATTAAGAATTAAAGTTGCAGAACTTCCAATTGACCCTCAATTGATGGGCGCACTAGGTGCTGCAGAGTTTGCACGTCAAAAGGGCTTAGCAGAACAAGGAGCGTAATTATGATTACTTTGTTTTTAATTTATTGGTTTAACCTAGATATGAAATTAGTTCATTTGCTTCAAAAACCTTTTATGAAGCACTATGACAACATAAAGAGAGATAGAAAACTTTAATGGATATTTTCGACTCTTTAATAAAAGAAACACTTAATGTGTTAGATAACTATCCTATGGTTGCGTTAGATAAAAATGCACAACCATGGGATATTTTAGATAAGAATGTTTATTTGTTTGATAAGGAAACAGCTTTTGAATTAGGTGGATATCCTAAAGAGAGCATAAATATGCTTATCCAATCTTCAAACAACTTTTTAGATGGCTTTTATGTTGTTGGAGATGAGAGCTTAATTAAGAGCCAAAAACATTTATCTTTTGGTAAAATCGTCATTCTAAAAATTAAAGATATTGAGAGTGATAAAATCTATGATTTTACACAAGATGTTTTATTAAAAGATGCAAAGTCTCATTTTAAAGATATAATGACACGTGCATCTTCAAAACATTATTACATAAACTACAGAGTTTCAAAGAACGCATTAAAACAAGGCTTTTCTTTTGCATCTATTGCTAGAGCAATAAAGAATCAATTTATGCAGATTGATGCAGTTGAAGATGTTGGTGTTATTTTCCTAATTGGCGAAAGCAATATTTATAAAGAGTTATTACCAATAGTAGAAAAGGCAAAAGAAGTTACATTGACACTAAATCATATCTTTGATGGCGTCGATATGGATTGTCATGCATGCAATATGAATGACATCTGCAACGAAGTGCAAGGATTAAGAAAACTTCATAAAGAATTAAATAAAAAGAATTAGTTTAAATATAATTCGTTTAACTTATCCCAAAGATATTTATATCTTTCAAATTTATCTTTGTCTTGGAAATGATCCTCACGTGTTTGTTTAATTACATTTACATAGTCTAAAACTTCATCCCCAAATTGTTCAGAAGCCAAATCAAACTTGTGGCCATCGACAACATTAAAACAGTGAACACCACCTGTAGCTAGAGGTATGCCAAATACATCGCCGCCGAATATATCTTGCACTAAAAATGCAGTAATAGAGCATTGGCCTAAAGTCTTGTTCTCTTTTGACCAATTTGGTCTTAATCTTGGTGCACAAGAATACTCGCACCAAATGTTAGATAACATATCATATAAAACCCTAGGGTTTTCAACTTTTGCATATTTGTCATTAATAGGTGACACTTTTGTGTCTTGCCATCCATAGAAATTGTATTTCATATTTGCCTCACCCTTATATAATACAACGTATATTTACATTTTGCTAATAATATATTATTATTCAATTACACACAAAAAATGTTGGAGGGTAAAAATATGGAGTTGACAAAAGGGCAAAAAACTTATTTGATTATTCATTCAATTTTATCTGTAATAGGACTAGTTTTATTTCTATTTTTGTTAGATATAACAAACCTAAAATTATTTGGGGTTGTTTTGTCTTTAATAATCTATTCAACAATTGTTGTTGGTGAATTTTTTATAGTGAGGAAAAAATGGTATATAAAGTGCGCTGCGGTACTATTGCTTTTTGTGTTAACTATTACAATGTTTTTCGTTGCATCACCAGGGAAAGCATACTTAAATGCAGTTAGTGGTAAAGATTTAGAAAACACTGCCGTGTTAACAGTTGAAGGTGGCCAAATCCAAGGTGTAAAGACAAAGGATGGTTCTGTAGAAGTATATGCTGGTATCCCATATGCAAAAGCTCCAATCGGCGAATTGAGATGGAAAGAGCCTCAAAATGTTGAACCATGGGAAGGCGTAAAAGATTGCACTAAATTTGCAAATAGAGCTATGCAAGCTTCAACATCGTTTATGATGAATACACTTCAAGATGTTTATCTAGAAGGTGGATGGCATATAGATTTAGAATACACTCCAGATCTTCCAATGAGTGAAGATTGTTTATATCTAAATGTTTATAAGCCAGCAAACGCAACAGAAAACACTCCAGTTTTAATTTACTATCATGGTGGTTCTTTAATGTCTGGAACTACGGCTTCAACAGATATTTATGGGGTTGAAGTTGCAAAAAGCGGCGTAATTTTTGTAACTGTTGCATATAGATTAGGTGTGTTTGGATATTTCGCACTTCCAGAGTTAAAAGAAGAATCTCCAAATAACACAACAGGAAACTATGGTCTTTTAGACCAAGTAAAGGCATTAAAGTGGGTTAATGATAATATTGCTGTATTTAATGGCGATAAGAATAACATCACAATTGCTGGTGAATCTGCAGGGTCTTCATCTATTTCTGCATTATGTTCAACTCCACTTGCTAAAAACTTATTTAAGCGTGCAATTGGCGAATCGTCATCTGTCGTTTTACAAGTGCCTCCACATACATTTAGAACACTTGAAAAAGCATATAAGATGGGTAGTGACATAAAGGAAGAATTTAATTGTCAAACGCTAGAACAATTAAGAGCTTTACCAGCAGAGAAATTGATTAAAACTAAATACGAAAATTCAGCTATGACAATCGATGGCTACGCGCTACCTAAGAGCCCATATGAAATCTATCAAGCTGGCGAGCAAAACGAAGAGGCTCTATTAAATGGTGTCAATGCAAATGAAGCAGATCCATTTATCTTCTTGGAGTATCTATTTGGAACACAACCAAATCTAAAGAATTATAAAGAGAGATTGCAATCAATATTTGGCGAAGATACAGATGAGCTATTAGCAAAATACGACGGCAAGATAAATACAGATAAGGATGCAAATAGAATATTTAACGAGATTATATCAACATACTGGTTTGTATATCCTCATCAATCTTGGTCTACAATGGCATACAACAATTCAGAAACAGTCTATAGATATATCTTCACAAAAGACAATGGATATATGGGAACATGGCATTCTGGCGAAATTATATACGCATACGGAAACGTAAAGAATGCAAAGAAGTCTTATAGGTACAATGAGGACGATTTAAAATTATCTGACACGATGCTCAATTACTGGATTAACTTTGTTAAAACTGGAAATCCAAATGGGGATGGGCTTCCTCAATGGGACCAATGGAATCCAGATGCAAACAAGATAATTGAGTTGGGTAGCGATGTAAAAATGATTGATGACCCATATGTATTCTTGTATGAATATATGAGCAATTTTGATGCAAAAAAGGCAGAAAGTGCAAAGAATTCTCAACAATAATGCTTTTGTGCTAGTGCGTGTATTACATACATACGTTATTTTACTTGCGAAAAAAGTGCAATGTTGCTAAAATACTAAACGAGTTAAAAAATTAACGAAAAATTTAAATTTTTATGGAGGACATAATATTATGGCAAATGTAAGAGTTGCAATTAATGGTTTTGGACGTATCGGTCGTTTA
>CAMNMY010000018.1 GCA_946545105.1 uncultured Clostridia bacterium | reverse complement strand
TTTAAATTTATAACTTCAATTTCTTTCATATCCCATAACTTAGCAATAAACTTATCTGAGAAGCCTATTACCTTTGCAGACTTTAGAACAGCTGCATCTAGTTTATGAGCTTTTAACTCAGTTTCTTTATCTACAATTCTCTTTATTGCTTCTAAGAATAGAGGAGTAATCATTGTAACTTTTGCCATCTCTTCAATTGTTGCTCCACGAGCTACTAATTCAGCAATAGCAAAGATGTTATCTGCTCTGAATTCTGAAACGTAATTCATCAATTCTTCTTTAGACATATTATCGAACTTTGGAACATAGATGTGTGTTACGCCAACTTCTAGTGATCTTGTAGCCTTTAGGAAGCACTCTTCTAGATTTGAACCGATTGACATAACTTCACCTGTTGCCTTCATTTGTGTTCCTAATTTATTTGAAGCTGTTGAGAACTTATCAAATGGGAATCTTGGGAACTTAGCAACTACATAATCTAAGCTTGGTTCTTTATCTGCTGTTGTACCACCAACATGAATATCTTCAAGAGCCATACCTACAGCAATCTTAGCTGTTACTCTAGCGATTGGATATCCTGATGCCTTTGAAGCTAAAGCTGAAGATCTTGAAACTCTTGGGTTAACTTCGATTAGGTAGTATTCAGAAGAATTTGGATTTAAAGCGAATTGTACGTTACATCCACCTTCAATCTTTAATTCCTTAATAATCTTAATAGCACTATCGTTTAACATCTTTAAGTCATGATCATTTAGAGACATAATTGGAGCTACAACGATTGAGTCACCTGTATGTACACCAACTGGGTCAACGTTTTCCATACCGCAAATTGTAATTGCGTGGTCATTAGAGTCTCTCATAACTTCGAACTCGATTTCCTTATATCCTTTAACGCTCTTTTCAACTAATACTTGATGAACTGGAGATAATTGGAATCCGTTTGTAGCAACTTCAATTAATTCTTCTTTATTGTTGGCAAAACCACCACCTGTTCCACCTAGTGTGAAAGCTGGTCTTAAAACTACTGGGTATCCAATATCATCAGCTGCCTTGATAGCTTCTTCTACTGAATATGTAATTTCTGAAGGGATAACTGGTTCTCCGATTGATTGACACATTTCCTTGAACAATTCTCTATCTTCTGCTCTTTCAATACTTGTAGATGGAGTTCCTAGAAGTTCAACATTACATTCTTTTAAAACGCCCTTCTTTTCAAGTTGCATAGCTAGGTTCAAACCTGTTTGTCCACCGATACCTGGAACGATTGCATCTGGTCTTTCATAACGTAGAATCTTTGCAATGTACTCAAGTGTTAGAGGTTCCATGTAAACCTTATCAGCGATTGTTGTGTCTGTCATGATTGTAGCTGGGTTTGAGTTTACTAAAACTACTTCATATCCTTCTTCTTTTAAAGCAAGACATGCTTGTGTTCCAGCATAGTCAAATTCTGCAGCTTGTCCAATTACGATTGGACCTGAACCAATGATTAAAATCTTTTTGATGTCCTTTCTCTTTGCCATATATAATATGCCTCCTAAAGCAAATAATTTTTTCTATTTTTTATATACGATATTTCCTTGATATACCGTAGCTTCAATTTCTCCTAATACTTTTTCTCCATCAAATGGTGTTGCTTTCCCCATTGATAAGAATGTTTTAGAATCAATTACTGTTTCCTTATCTAAATCCCAAATACTGTAATCTGCATTCATTGGAATATTGAATCTCTCTCTTGGGTTAACAACTAAAAGTTGGATTAATTTTTCTAAAGATATGATTCCTTTTTTTACTAAATTTGTATATAGAACTTGGAATGCATTCTCAATACCAACTATTCCAAATGGACTCTTCTCTAAGCCTTTTGATTTTTCTTCTTGAGAATGTGGCGCATGATCTGTTGCTATCATATCGATTGTGCCATCTAAAATTCCTTCAATTAAAGCTTGTCTATCTTGAGAAGATCTTAAAGGTGGATTCATTTTCCAAATTCCATCTTCTTTTAACATTGAATCATCTAAAACTAAATAATGAGGTGCTGTCTCGCAAGTAACGTTTACGCCTTCAGCTTTTGCCTTTCTTATAATCTCTACACTTTCTTTTGTAGATATATGACATACATGATATTTTGCATTATATTTCTTTGCAATTTCTACATCACGAGCAATTTGCTCATATTCTGATGCAGAGCAGATTCCTCTGTGGTTATGAGCCTTTGCATATTCTCCATCGTGAATATATCCACCCTTTAAAAGTTCGTTTACTTCGCAATGAGCAACTATAATCTTATCTAGCTCTTTTGCTTTCTTCATTGCCTTCTCCATCATTTCAGCTCTTTGCAAGCCTCTACCATCGTCAGAAAAAGCAACTACCATATCTTTCATGCCATCAAAATCTGCAAGTTCTTCGCCTTTTTCATTAACTGTTATAGCTCCATATGGATATATAGCAATGCAAGCATCTCTATCTATGATATCTTGTTGAATTTTTAGATTTTCAATTGAATGTGGAACTGGATTTAAATTTGGCATTGTGCAAACTGCAGTATATCCACCATGAGCTGCTGCCATTGAACCAGTCTTTATTGTCTCTTTATATGAAAAACCTGGTTCTCTAAAATGGACATGTACGTCACAAAAACCAGGTAAAATTGTATATTGATTAGTATTAAATTTTTCAAGTGATTCATTTTGAAGGAAACTATCTATGATAGTTTTCTTGTATTTGTCTGGAATACAGCATTTTACGTTTAAACCTAACATTTTTACTCCTTTTGGTCTCTCTGTACCATTTAAAGAAAAATAAGTCTTATCTGTGCGACAAGACTTATACCAATTCGTATATTATTTAGCATCTTGTCGACTTCTCTGAATCAACTTAAAGATTTATCTTTGATAGTATTTTATCACAATATTGATTTAACACAAAGTAAAATTGTTAATTAATTAAAAGAATTTTATATGCACCACTTTATGCGTTTATGCATTTAGGTTATTTATAACTTCATCAACTGTCTTAAATTCTTTGCTAAGGCCTTTTCCTATTCTCGCATTATTGATTGCTTTTTTAGTATTAGCATTTGGGATCTCAATTGCAAATGGGATTCGTTGTTCCCTAACAACCGTCTTTGCAAATAAATTAAAAGCAGCACTAGACGATAGCCCTATTTCTTTACAGAATTTGTCAAATGCAATCTTTGTATCTTTATCTATTCTAATATTCACTGTTGTTTGAGCCATATATTATCTCCTTTTTCTTATATACATTGTATATCATTTGTATATATTTTTGCAAATACACGAACAAAAAAAGAGTTCGGCATAACCGAACTCCAATATAAACATTAATATTTATTATTGTTGCATACCATCTTGTGGATTTGGATATTGTGGGAATACTTTAGCCTTTGCTTGCATAATAACATCCACAATTTCTTTAGCATGTGTTTCAGCTTCATCATATAATCTGCTTAAATCACTATATGCTTGTCCAACCATAGAATTTGCATAATCTGATGCGTTTTGAAGAATCTTGTCTGCTTCTTGTTGAGCTTGTTCAACAATCTTGTTTTCAGAAACTAAAGTAGCAGCATCTTGCTTTGCTCTTTCAATAATATCTTGAGCTGTCTTATTAGCGTTTCCAATGATGTTTTGAGCATCCTTTCTAATTAATCTAGCTTCAGATAATTCGCTTGGCAATAAGTTTCTAATTGCTGCGATACATTCTAAGCAAGCACCTTCATCAACTAATTTTGCATCACTAATTAATGACTTCTTAGCAAGTGTAATTAATGATTCTAATTTATTTAAGTATTCTTCAACGCTTTGTTCTATCATAATTTATTTACCTCATATAATTTCTTTATTATCTTTTCTATATTTTTAGGTACAAGGCCCTTAATTGTCAAATTATTTTCAAGTGCTTGTCTTACTTTTGTTGAACTTATATCACAATCTTTTGATTTTGCTTCATAAAAGACTGTATCTAAATTCCCATGATCTTTGTTATATTTAGCCATGTCTTTTTCGTATGCAAGGTCTTTTTCTGTTCTATATCCTCTAGCAATTATATTGATTTTCCTTTCATTAAGGAAAGGATACACATACCCTTCACATACTTCACAGATAGCATTATCAAAATCTTTGATTGCTTCATCAACAATCTTTTTTCTATCTTCAAATTTGAAGAAACTTGGCTTTTCTTCATTTTGAGCTATAACAACAACTACCTTGTCATAATCATTTAGAGCTTTTTCAATTATATCAATATGCCCTAAAGTTATTGGATCAAAGCTTCCTGTTACTGCACAAATTGTATTTGTATGCTTTATATAATCCACTTGAACCTTTCCAAAAGTTTTTACTTTTTCTACAAAGAATTCTTGTGGAAGTTTATATCTCTTATCTACATCATGCTCATAGATGATGTATCCATCTTCTAAAAGCAAGTCTCTATTTTTAACTATATCTATAATATTGTTTATACAATCTAGTGCATATGGTGCATCTACAAAAATATAATCAACTTTGTGTGCAAGTGAATTAAGCGTTTCCCTATAATCCCTATTTAAAAGCTTATATTCGCCTTCTATGCCTTTTAGATTTTGTTTTATTATATTTATACTAGATTGCGCATTATCTGAAAATATGACCTCTTTAGCGCCTCTAGATATAGCTTCTATTCCTATTGAGCCAGTTCCAGAAAATAAATCTACAAACTTTGAATCTTTGATTCCAAATTGAATGACATTAAATATAGATTCTTTCACCCTATCTATTGTTGGTCTAACATCCTTTCCTTCAAAAGATACAAGTGGCCTTCCTCTATATTTGCCACTAATTATTCTCATAGATTCCGACCTCAGTTACTACCATATCTAATTTATGGTCGTATGGTAAAAAGTCTACTTTGCTTACTTTTTGTACTTCAAAAGCAACACCAATCTTCTTTGGATTTGCTTTATCAAAATATCTATCAAAATATCCTTTTCCTTTGCCTAATCTATTTAAATAAACATCAAAGCCTAAAAGTGGAGCTATGCAAATGTCAATTGGAACATCTTTAGCATCTAGTTCTTCTCCAATTGGTTCACTAATACCAAACATACCTGTCTCATATTTAGTATCCTTATCTACTTTAATAAGCACAATGTCTCTGCCAACGATTTTTGGCAAATAAACATTCATCTTTCCAAGATAAGCATCAATTAGTGGATCAACATTAACTTCGCTATCCAATGCCTTGTAAAGCAAAATATTTTTGCATTGCAAGTTTAAATCTAAGATTTGTTTACAAATCTTATCACTTAATTCCTTCTTATTTTGGAGCTCATTCAATCTCTCTCTTACAATTGCTCTAGCGTCACTCTTTTGCATAATTACATTTGACTCTTATAGTAGTTGATTAAACAACCTTGTTTGATGATTTCTCTCTCATCATCTGTCAACGCATCAATCTTAAGATGTGCGTCAATTGCCTTTCCTTCTCTTACAATCTTTACATCAAATTCCAAATCGTTATTAGCAAGTTTAGATTTAATGTCCTTAATGATAATTATATCATTTAACTTAAATGTATCGTTAGAAATAAATGGGAACATACCCCAGTTAATCAAATTACTTCTATATCTCTTTGTTGCATATTCTCTAGAAATGTTACAAATACCGCCCAAAACTCTTTGACAAGAAGCAGCTTGTTCTCTTGCAGAACCATCACCTGGTTTAACAGCAAAAATACCTGAACCTAAAGATACAGATCCTTTCAATTCAATGTTAGCAATCTTCAATTCATCTTCGATGCATTTAATTAGATCTTTATTTCCTTTTCTTCTTTCTAATTCGCAGTTTTGAATTTCTTTTGCTCTTGCAACATATTGTGGGTCTTTTCTAGATAAAGCAAATTCTGCAAGTTTTAGTGGATTTGATCTATATGAAGATGTTTCACCAGATGGAATTAATTCATCTGTTGTTGTAACTGGATCATTAATCTCTGATGCAAGTTTAACAATAATGTTATCTGTTAATTCAATTTGCTCTGGCCAATCTCTAATGTTTGGACCATATTGAAGTTCAGCATTCTCATCAGCTTTTCCAAAACCTTTATAAACTCTATTTGCATATATTGTTTGGTCAAAGTTGAATGCTGGAATTGTGTTATCATAATCATAATCTAGCGCACTTGTTAATACGCCACCATTTGCAGCAGTAGCTGCAATTGATCTAGAATCCATCAAAGCAACTGAAGCGATTTGTCCATTTGCTGGCTTTGATCCTTCTCTATTTTCAAAGTTTCTTGTTGAGTGTCTAATACTGAATGCATTATTAGCAGGAACATCTCCAGCACCAAAACATGGTCCGCAGAAGCATGTCTTGATAATAGCGCCAGCTTTTAACAATCTTGTTAAAGCGCCCTTTTCTAACAAATCTTCATATGTAGGTGTAGATGCTGGATATACATTCAATGTGAACTTACCAGAACCGATATCCTTACCCTTTAAGATTTGTGATGCTTCGTAAATGTTATCATATGTACCACCAGCACATCCTGCGATAACACCTTGTTCTACATAAATCTTTCCATCTTTAACTTTATCTAATAATGTAAACTTAGCATTCTTCAAAAGTTTATTTCCATCTTCTTCAACCTTTGCTAAGATGTCCTTTGGATTTTCAATAACATCTTTTAGGTTGTATACATTTGATGGGTGGAATGGCATAGCGATTTGTGGTTCAATAGTGCTTAAATCAACTTCTACAACGCCATCATAGTAAGCTAGTTTTTCTGGCTTAATTTCTTTATAATCATCTAATCTACCACGAATAGCATAGTAATTCTTAACTTCAATATCATCTGTTCTCCAAATTGAAGATAAGCATGTTGTTTCTGTTGTCATTACATCAATACCATTTCTATATTCGATTGGTAAATTTTTGATGCCATCGCCAACAAATTCCATAACCTTGTTCTTAACAAAGCCATTTTTAAATACTGCACCAATAATAGATAAAGCAACGTCTTGAGGACCTACACCCTTTCTTGGAGCACCTGTCAATTTAATAGCGATAACATCCGGATATTTAACATCATATGTTCTATTTAATAATTGTTTAACAAGTTCTGGACCGCCTTCACCCATAGCCATAGTACCTAAAGCACCATATCTTGTGTGAGAATCTGATCCTAAAATCATCTTTCCGCATCCGCTCATACATTCTCTCATATATGTATGAATAACTGCTTGATGAGGAGGTACATAGATACCACCATACTTTTTGGCAGCAGATAAACCAAATACGTGGTCATCTTCATTGATTGTTCCACCAACAGCGCATAAACTGTTATGACAGTTTGTTAGCACATATGGAATTGGGAATTTCTTTAATCCACTTGCCTTTGCTGTTTGAATAATGCCAACGTATGTAATATCATGTGATGCCATAGCATCAAACTTAATCTTTAAGCCTTCACCTTTAGCTGTTATAGGAGCTGTATTGTGATTCTTTAAAATCGTATAGGCCATTGTGCCTTTGTAAGCTTCATCAATTTCTTTTGCGCTTAAGCCTAAGTTAGTTAGTTGTTCTCTTGTAAGGAATTCTCCGTCAAAGAAATACATTCCTTGCGAAATCAAGTTAATCATTTTATCTATTTACCTCTATTTGTTATTTTCTAATAAATATTATTGTTGGCGAATTCGTACCTTCAGAATCCAACAAATAATATACATTATAGTATAAAGATATATCTAATTTAGATGCAAGCGATGTCATATTATTATTTGGACAATACACATCAATCATAATAACCTCGCCTGATGCTATATTACGAGGAACAGATGTTCCACTATTATTACCTACTGCGTAATTTAGCACTCTTACTAAATCATTATAATTTGTCACTTCTAATGTATAGTTTGTTGAATCGTACTTATAGTTCATAAACTTATAAGGATTTATACATTTATCTTCGCCATACTTTTTGCCGTATACTGTTGCTTTAGCATAATGCTTATATACAGCTGAAGCATCGTTTGTTGTCATTAAGAAATAATCGTATGTTAAAGTTTCATACTTTTGAGAAGAACCAGAAATGCTTACAGTAACACTTCCCCAAGTGGCATCTACAACATACCAACTACCACCAATATATATTTCATTCCAAGCATGCATTTCTTTACTATTTGAACTATTAATTGCCTCACCAGTTAGCTTATGACAAGGAATTCCCATAATTCCACACATTGCAGAATATGCAGCTGCTATACCATTACATACCGCCAATCTATTATTAAATACGCCTTCCATATAATACATAGACCAGCCATATGATGCGTTGTATGCGTCGATTTCTTCTTGTGTTGCTCCACTCTTTGCTGCATTTGAATATAAAGTAGATGCTTCATTTAATCCTGCGTGATCATATAGAACACAAGTACATAGCCATTGATAAATAGCTAGAGCTTGTTGATATTCGTTCATATCTTCATCAAGAATTCCTCTTAGAACTGACTTAATATTTTCATAAAGCGCAGCAAGTTCTGGATACTTAGTTGCATTTACATATGGCTTATAGCCATGCTCTAAAGCAAGATATAATTCAACAGATGATTTAACGCTAGCTGTTCCATTGTTAACTGTATCGATTGGGAATACATAAGAATCTGAAAGTCCATTACCATACATTTGTGGATAATATTCGCAATCTTTATATGAGCTATTATTTGTGTTTTCTTTTGTTCTATTTATTGTCGATTCTAAAACACTACTAAATTTAAATCCAACATGATATGTTTGCGATGGCAAAATACCTTCGTTTGTCTTTGCTGCAACAATATTAAATGAAGAAGCTTCTGGCATTAAATAAGATACTTCTTTCAAAAGCGCAATCAAAAATGCCGTATTGTCTAGTGAGTAACTAGCAATTGGATTTGATGAATTTACATAGCTTGTATAAGTTAAATCAATTTGTTCCGCCTTATCTATATCAAAATCTACGCAGAAGTAAATTGATTTATATAGTGCCTTATCTGATGTATTATATGGGTCTAATTCATCGCTATGAATAGCAATATAGAACATTAAATCATATAACTCTTCCCAGCTTGTAATAAATCTGTTGAAACGCTTTCCATAAACATATAAATTGTTTGTTAAATATTTATTTGTTTCTGAAGATGTTAAATTGTATTTAAATGTTAAAGTGCTAGATTCATAAGAATCTACACCATTATATGCAATTACTTTAAATGTTTGAGATGGAGTTTGAAGTAATCCTGTTGCATCAAATCTTGTTCCATCAAATTTTGATGCATAAGTAGAGCTATCTGATGCATATGTCATTGAGCCAATTTGAACTACATACTTTGTAGCATCAAAATCACTATCCCAATAAATATATGTATATCCAGGATTAGAATCGATATCTGCTCTTACATTGTATGGAACATAAGCTGATTCATTATGAATCGTTATATCTATAGACGCTTGACCTAAATTTGTAGCAATTTCAACTAAATGCTTACCTAAAGATAAATTATTTGCAATTGCACTTGAGATAGATAATTTTGTTCCAGAGATTGAATAATCTACACTCTTAGAATCTAACATAACGCCATAAATGTTTGACGATAGAATTGTTTGATCAAATATAATCTCAACAGCTGTAGATACGCCT
>CAMNMY010000017.1 GCA_946545105.1 uncultured Clostridia bacterium | reverse complement strand
AGTATCTCAAGAATTATATGATGCTATGCTTTTAGCTGGCGGCGCAGCTGTCGTTGGATGTTCTTGTCAAATGGTTGGCTTTGCAGTTATGTCATTTAAAGAAAATGGTGTATCTGGTTTAGTATCTCAAGGTCTTGGAACAAGTATGTTACAAATTCCAAACATTATGAAGAATGGTTGGACATTTATACCACCAATCGTTGCATCTGCAATTTGTGGACCTATCGCAACATGTGTATTTAAGTTAAAGTGTGGCGTTGCTGGTGGTGGTATGGGTACATCAGGATTAGTAGGCGTTATTGATACATTTACACAAAGCGGAATGGGATGGCAAGTTTGGCTAGGTGTTATACTTTTAGAATTCGTATTGCCAGCAATCATTTCTTGGGCTGTATGTTACGGTTTAAGAAAGTGGGGCAAGATTAAAGAAAACGACTTATTATTGCCAATAGAATAGAGGAATTATGCAAGTTAGAAAAAGGGAAGAAATTAATGATGAATTAAAATGGAAACTTGAGGATATTTATAAAAGCGAAGATTTGCTATTTGCCGATTTAGATAAATTGCAAAACATCGCAAATGAAATTTGTTCATATAATGGCAAATTAAATAATAAAGAAAATATCCTAAAGGTGTTTAAGTTGGAAGATGATCTAGATTATCTTTTAGGCAAGGCTTATGCATATGCTCACATGAGATTAGATCAAGATTGCACCAACACAAAATATAAAGAGATAAAAGCAAAAGTTGAAAATGTAATGAATAATTTGTATTCATCTTTGGCTTTTGTAACTCCACAAATTTTGGAAAACCCACTTGAATTTATCTTGAAGTTAAAAGAAGATAAAGACTTTTTAAACTATAATTATTCCCTTGAAAAACTTGCAAAGAATAAAGAACATTCTTTATCAACAAAGGAAGAGATCTTACTTGCGAAAGCATCTAAGTTCTCTGAACTTTTTGAAGAAGCATTTTCTATGTTAGATAATGCGGATATTAAATTTGAAAATGTAGTTTTAGATAATGGCGAAAGCGTTGAAATGTCACATGGCGTTTATAGCTATTATCTACAAACTGGCTCAAGAGATGAAAGAAAGAAAGTTTTTGAGTCAATGTTTAATGCATATAAAAATAACATTAACTTGATTACAGCTCTATATAAGGGCAACCTTGAAAAAGATTGGTTCTATGCACAAGCAAGAAATTATAAATCTTCACTTGATATGGCTGTATCTAGAGAAGATGTAACAATCAAAGTCTATAACAAATTAATTGAAAATATTCATCAAGCTTTGCCAGGTCTTCATAAGTATATGAAGTATAGGAAAGATGAACTAAAATATGATGAGCTTCATATGTATGATTTGCATATGCCATTAATAAAGGGTGTAGATAAGAATATCGAATATAGTGAAGCACAAAAAATAGTTTTGAATGCGCTAAAGCCACTTGGGGATGAATATCAAGAATTATTAAAAGAAGCATTTAGTTCTGGATGGATTGATGTTTGCGAAAACAAAGGAAAGAGAAGCGGTGCTTATCAATCTGGATGCTTTGGCGTTCATCCATTTGTTTTATTAAACTACAAGCCAGTTTTAAATGATGTATTTACAATAGCTCATGAACTTGGTCATGCTATGCATTCTTATTATGCAAACAAAACACAACCAATTTCAAAAGCACAATATGAAATATTTGTAGCAGAGGTAGCATCTACAGTTAATGAAACATTACTTGTAATGCACCTACTAAAAGAAGCTACAGGTGATTATAGAAAATATCTTCTAACATATCTTTTGAATATGTTTAGAACAACAATTTTTAGACAAGCTCAATTTGCAGAATTTGAAGAAAAAGCGCATGCGCTTGTTGAAAAGGATATCCCTATAACTCCTGATGCACTTTGTGATATCTATTATGATTTGAACAAAGCATATTATGGAGATGATGTTGTAAATGACGAATTGATTAGATATGAATGGGCAAGAATCCCTCATTTCTATTCATCATTCTATGTATATAAATATTCAACAGGACTTATCTCTGCAATTTGTATTGCAAGTGATATTTTATCTAAGGGCGATGAAGCTGTTAAGGATTATAAAGAGTTCTTAAAAGCTGGTGGTTCTATGAGCCCAGTTGATATATTGAAGATAGCTCATGTCGATTTAGAGAGCGATGAACCATATAAAAAGGCAATGGAGTTCTATAAAAATACTCTAAATGACCTTTTGGCTCTTAAGTGATATTGACTATCTATCGCAATGAATTTATAATTAAATCATATTTGATTTAGAGGAAATTATGGACAAGAAAAGCAATTCTAAAAAACAATACGAGCCAAAAGTAAAAAACGTTCCTAATAACGAAATGCTAGAAAAGAGCATTTTATCAATCATTATGAACGATAAAGACGTCGCTCAAGAGATCTTTGCAAGAGTAAAAGATACAGATTTCTATTCAGCAAGACACCAAATTATTTATAGACATTTGTATGAAAGAAATAAGATTGGTGCATCATTTGACGTTATTGGTGCAACACTTTCAATGACAGAAGAAGACCAATCAAAAATTGGTGGACCTGCTTATTTAACAGAAGTTAGTTCTTTTGAATATTCATCAGCTACATTCGAAGACGATATTCAAGCTTTAAGATCTCTTGCTAATTTGCGTAGAGTTTTACAAGTTACAGATATTGCTAGAAACAGAGTATATAACAATGAAAGCGCTGATGATATTATCGCTTATACACAAGACGAATTTTTCGCTCTAAAATCAGCAAACGAAACAAGAGATTTATTGCCTATCTATGAATCTTCTCCAGAAGTTATTTCTAAGATTCAAGAAATGTACATTAAAAAGATGGATAATCAATCTCTATCTACAGGTTTCCCAGAATTAGATAAATATTTGAATGGTGGCTTTAGACCATCTCAAATGATAGTATTAGCTGCTCGTCCATCTTGCGGTAAAACATCATTTGCTATGAATATTGTTGCAAATATTGCAAGAAAAGATGCAAGCAAGGTTATTGCTGTATTCAACCTAGAAATGGCAAGAGAAGAATTGCTATATAGATTATATGCAAATGCATCAGGTGTTAATTCACAATTGATTTCAAACTCATCAAAATTAACAGATGCTCAAATGAATAGAGTATATGGTGCTCAAAAGATTTTTGATAACACAAAAGTATTTATAGATGATTCTTCAAAGATTTCAATGAACGAAATTGCTTTGAAAGTTAGAAGATTGAAAAATAGAGAAGGCAAAGTAGATTTAGTTTTAATCGACCATATGCAATTGGTTGACGATCAAGGTTCAAGATCTAGATCTCGTTATGAACAAATTACAGATATTTCTCGTTTGGTAAAAGTTATGGCAAAAGAACTACAAGTTCCAGTTTTAGTTCTATCTCAAATGTCAAGAGACTTTGAAAAAGATAAGATTACGCTAAACGGCGAACAACCAAAAGCAAGAAAGCCAGTATTGGCAGACTTGAGAGAATCTGGAGCTATCGAGCAAGACGCAGATATCGTATTGTTCTTGTCTGAAGCAGACTTCCAAACATTGAACGAGGAAGATAAGGCTATCGATTTAACAATCGCTAAGAACAGAAGTGGTGAAAGAGATGTAGAATGTCACTACGATGCTGATCTATCTACGATGAACTTCAAAGAAAGAATTAATCCATTCCCAAAAGCTAAGGAAGATAATAAGAAGGAAGAGGAAGAGGACGAAGACGAGCCAATTCCAGCAAATAATGAATTTAGCGATTCTTTTGATGGAGATCCAGAACCACCACCATTTGATGTGGATTTCAATCCAGAATTCATGGATGAACTTAGAAACTCAAACAACTAGGGGGATTTAATCATAGAAGCGTTTATAGATATTTTGGATATGCAAGATCAAATAGCCCTATACGGTATGCATGATTCAAATATTAAGTACATAAAATCTAAATGCAAGGTCAACATACAACTTATTGATCAACGCTTAAAAATCACAGGCGAAGATATAGATGTTGATAGAGCTTGTCGTATTATTGAAACGCTTTTATCTAAAGCAAAGTACCAAAACATCAACAAGAATTTTATAGATTTAATAATTGAACTTGTAGATGAGGATGAATTAGACTCTTTAAACGATTTAACTCAAACCATATCAATAAATGCAAAAGGAAAACCTATTTCAGCAAAGACAATAGGTCAAGCTAAATATATTAACGCTATAAAGAAAAATAGCATTATATTTGGTATTGGTCCAGCTGGTACAGGTAAAACATATTTAGCAGTAGCACTTGCTGCTGTAGCATTCAAGAATAAGCAAATAGATAAAATCATTTTGACTCGTCCTGCAGTTGAGGCTGGAGAAAAGCTTGGATTTTTACCAGGAGATTTAGGAGCGAAGGTAGATCCATATCTAAGACCTCTATATGATGCGCTTCAAGAAATGTTTGGGTTAGACGCATATGCAAAGCTTTTGGAAAGAGGAGCAATTGAAATTGCGCCACTTGCATATATGAGAGGAAGAACACTATCAAATGCCTTTATTATTCTTGATGAAGCTCAAAATACGACAAAAGAGCAAATGAAGATGTTTTTGACTCGTATGGGCGAAGGAAGTAAAATTGTAGTGACAGGCGATGTTACTCAAATCGACTTACCTAATAAGGAAGTATCTGGTTTGGTGCATGCTGCTCAAATATTAAACAACATAGATAATATCGCTATCTGTAAACTATCTTCAAAGGATGTTGTAAGAAGCGAACTTGTTCAAGCGATTGTAGATGCATATTCTTCGCATGAACAAAAATAGAGGTAAACATGTCAATTACTAAAAAAGAGTTTGGAGCTAATTGTTTATACTTTTTAGGATTATTGTTAATAGCAACAACGATAACTCTATTTGGCATTGCAATTATAGCAGGAGGCTTTGAGGGTATAATCCAACTTGGCGGTTCTTGCGTTCTTGCAATTGTTATTACGTTTGCATTGCTATGCATTATTCACATCTATTCAGTTTGGATAATTAAGCCTTCATATAAAAAGTTCTCAAAAATTAGAGAATATTTTATTGTTAATTCAATAATATTGCTAACATCATTAATTTCTTGCTTTGTATATAAATACTTCTCACCATATGCAATCCCAATAGCAACAGCATCGCTAATTGTAGCTATGCTACTATCTCAAAGATTGGGTATTGTTGTTGGTGTATTTACAGCAGGTATTGTAGGTGTTATAGCAATTCCTACTAATGCATTGCTATTTGGCGAAATATCTATCATTAACTTTGGTGGTATTTTGGTAGGTGTTATTTCATCTGTATGTGCTACATTCTTAATGCATAAAGGATTTAATAGATTAAAAGTTACATTAGGTGCTTTGATTATTGGATTATGTATTATGCCAATCGGTATACCATTTGGCTTTTTAGATCCACATCCAACATTCTTATCTGTCTTAAGAATTTGCGGAAACATCTTCTTTGGAAGTGTTATAGCCGTTGCTCTTGAGACTATGTTGCTTCCATTATATGAAGCAATGTTTAGAATTTGGACAGACTACAAATTAGCAGAAATCTGTTCTTTAAACCAACCTCTATTAAGAGAGCTAAGAGAAAAAGCACCAGGAACATTCGCTCACTGTCTAACAGTTTCAACATTAGCAGAGAATTGCGCTATTGCTTTGGGGTTGAATCCATTTATGGCAAGAGCTTGTGCTATGTATCATGACGTAGGCAAAATGAAGAATCCACAATTCTTCTCAGAAAACCAAACAGATGGTTATAATCCACACGATGATTTAATTATTGACGTTTCAGTTAAGATGATCACAGAGCACCCTCAAGAAGGCGCACAAATGCTAAGAGAGGCAAGAATGCCAGATACAGTTATTCGTGCAGCACTTGAACACCATGGTGATTCAACTTTGATGTTCTTCTATTTGAAAGCCAAAGGCTTAACAGAAAAGAACTTAAATAAAGATGAGTATCGTTATTCAAATCCAAAGCCATCAACAAAATATAGCGCTATCATTATGATTTGCGATATGTGTGAAGCTACAATCAGAGCTAAAAAGCCTCAATCTAAAGAAGAGCTTGAGGGCATAGTATATCAAATTATTCAAGGTAGAATTTTAGATGGACAATTGTCTGATTGTGATATCTCAATGAAAGACCTTGCAAAGATTAAGACAAGTGTATGTGAAGCTATTCCATCTTTGTTACACGAAAGAATTGATTACGATAAAGCAAAGGAGCGTAGATAATGGCTCTTGATGTATTTGTTACTACAAAAACAACAAAGGTAGATAAAGCACTTTTGAATGCTATCTACAAAGAGACGCTAAAGCACTTTTCTTTGAACGATATGTTCGAAGTTGAGATTACTATTGTCGGAGAGGATAAAATCAAATCTACGAACCAAAAAACGCGTGGAATAGATAAGGTTACAGACGTTTTATCTTTCCCAGGCGTGAACTTTAAGTTCCCTTTTAATGCAAATGATTATATCTATGATATAGATCCAGAAACTGGAAAGATTATGCTTGGGGAGATTATGCTTTGCGAAAAAAGAGCACAAAAGCAAGCAAAAGAATATGGCCATTCTGTAGATAGAGAAATTGGATTTTTAGTTTTACATGGTCTTTTACATCTTATGGGCTTTGATCATATGACAGATGCAGAAGAAAAAGAAATGATGGGCCACGCTGAAGAAATTTTAAAAGGATTAAAGTTAACTCGCAATGTTTAAATCAGGTTATATAACAATTATAGGAAAACCTAATGTTGGTAAATCAACATTGGTTAATGCACTTGTTGGAGAAAAAGTTTCAATAGTTTCTTTTAGACCACAAACTACAAGAGATAGAATTTTGGGTATCGTAAATGGTGAAGGATACCAAATGATGCTTGTAGATACTCCAGGAATTCATAAACCAAAGAATAAATTATCTGAATATATGATGAAGAACGTTGAATCATCTATTGAATGCGTAGATGGTTTAGTTTATGTTATTTCTTGTGATAAAGAATTAGACCAAAATGAAATTTTGGAAATCGAAAAATATGCAAAGATGGGAACACCTTTAATCGTTGCAATTAATAAATGTGATGAGGGTACACCTGAGGCAATCGTTTCAAGAATAGATAAATTAAAAGATATTAAAGAAATAAAGGCAATTATGCCGATTTCAGCAAAGACTAAAAAACATGTAGATGAATTAGAAAAAGAACTTATAAAGTTCTTGCCTGAAGGGGATATGGAATTTTCTGAGGATGAGTTTACTGACAAATCTACAAGATTTATAGTATCTGAATATATTCGTGAAAAAGCTTTAAAGGGACTTTCAGATGAACTTCCTTATGGCGTTGCAGTTGTTATAAATAGATTCGAAGAAATGGACAATGGTGTTGTGAATATCGAGGCAGACATTATTTGTGAAAAACAAGCTCATAAAGCCATGATTATTGGAAAGGGCGCAACAAAGATTAAAGAGATATCAACTGCCGCAAGAAAAGATATTGAAAAATTATTAGGTCAAAAAGTATTTTTGTCTATATTTGTAAAGGTTAAAGAGAATTGGAGAGATAATCCAAATCTTCTAAACAATTTTGGATACAACAAAAAAGAGTTAGATTAATGGAAATAAACGAAATTGATGCAATTTGTCTAAGAAGCGTAGATTATGGCGAAAATGATAAAATCATTACGCTATACGGCACTGACGTTGGAAAAATTGCAATGATTGCAAAAGGTGCAAAAAAGCCAAAGGCTAAACTAAAATATGCGGCATCACCGCTATGCTTTGGGCATTACTATTTCTCAGGAAAGGGCAACAAACAAACTCTTGTTGGTTGTGATATGTACGATAGCTTTTATGATATATCTTTAGATCCAGAAAAGTTCTATGCAGCAGCAACAATCCTTGAAATTTTAGACAAGATGGGCATGGAAAATGACTTCAATAAAGATTTGTTTTTGAATGCTTTAAAAGGGCTTAGAGATTTGTGCTACGAAAAGGTGGAAGCTAAATCATATTTGTTTTCACATCTATCTAAAATAATGGAAACTTTGGGCTATGAATGTAATGCAATTACTCTTTTAGATTTTTACAATTATTTCCATTTTACTCATAACGTGAACATTAATTCTTTGAAAGAATTAATAAATTTATAATTTTTCTCAATTTATCCATAAACTTTATTTATTAACATAAATATTTTACTTGAAATGCTTACGCGTATTATGTAAAATTATATTTGCGTAAAAAAAATAATTATATATATTTACTCGAAGGAGGAGTAACAATGAAGAAATACGTTTATTTGTTCTCAGAAGGTAATGCAAAGATGCGTGAACTTCTAGGTGGTAAGGGAGCAAACCTTGCTGAAATGACTAACATTGGTCTTCCAGTTCCACAAGGTTTCACAATCTCAACAGAAGCTTGTACTCAATACTATGAAGATGGCAGACAAATCAATGATGGTATCAAAGCTGAAATCATGGAGTACATCGAAAAGTTAGAGACAATTACAGGAAAGAAATTTGGAGATAAGGAAAATCCTCTACTAGTTTCTGTTCGTTCTGGTGCTAGAGCATCAATGCCAGGTATGATGGATACAATTCTTAACCTTGGTTTAAACGAAGAAGTTGTAGAAGTAATCGCTAAGAAGTCTAATAACCCAAGATGGGCATGGGACTGCTATAGAAGATTTATTCAAATGTTCTCAGATGTTGTAATGGAAGTTTCTAAGAAAGAATTCGAAAGCTTAATCGATGCAATGAAAGAGAAGAAAGGCGTTGTATATGACGTAGAATTATCTGATACTGATTTAAGAGAATTAGCTGAACAATTTAAGGCTAAATATAAGCAAGCTTTAGGAAAGGATTTCCCAACAGATCCAAAAGAACAATTATTTGAGGCTATTAAGGCCGTATTCAGAAGCTGGGATAACCCAAGAGCTAACGTTTACCGTATGGACCACGATATTCCATATAGCTGGGGTACAGCTGTTAACGTTCAAGAAATGGCTTTCGGTAACATGGGTGACGATTGCGGTACTGGTGTTGCTTTCACAAGAAACCCAGCTACAGGTGAAAAGGGACTTATGGGTGAATTCTTAATGAACGCTCAAGGTGAAGACGTTGTTGCTGGTGTTAGAACACCAATGCCAATTTCTCAAATGGCTCAAGTTTTACCAGACGTTTATAAGCAATTCCAAGAAGTTTGCAAGATTCTTGAAAATCACTATAGAGATATGCAAGATATGGAATTCACAATTGAAAGAGGTAAGTTATTCATGCTTCAAACAAGAAATGGTAAGAGAACAGCTGCTGCTGCTATCAGAATTGCTTGTGATTTAATCGATGAAGGCATGATCACAGAACAAGAAGCTTTACTTCAAATCGATGCTAAGACTCTTGATATGTTATTACACCCAACATTCGATGCTGAAGCTCTAAAGGCTGCTAATAAAGAAAACGTTGTTGGTAAAGGTATCGCTGCTTCTCCAGGAGCTGCTGCTGGTAGAATCGTATTCACACCAGAAGATGCTGTTGCTGAAGGTAAGAAGGGAAGAAAGGTTGTTCTTGTTAGACTTGAAACATCTCCAGAAGATATTGAAGGTATGAAATATTCTCAAGGTATCTTAACAGTTCGTGGTGGTCAAACATCTCACGCTGCCGTTGTTG
>CAMNMY010000016.1 GCA_946545105.1 uncultured Clostridia bacterium | reverse complement strand
GGTGTTTAATAGATTTCATTTGTAGACACAACAAGATAAAGACAGCAATGGTTTGTGGAGTTATTGGTGTTGTTATGCTATGCATAAATCAAGTGCTATTTTCGATATGGCTTGAAGATCAAACTGCATTTTCTTCAAATTCAAATGGGTTCTTTGTTGGTTATTTTATGCTAGGGGTAAATAGTATACCATCTGCAGATTATCAACCAATATTCCCATATGTAGCGTGGATGTTAATTGGTGCAGCAATGGGCCCAATTATATATATGAACAAAAAATCTTTACTTCCACATCTTGGAAAGTACGATTGGTATGAACCAATTAATTTCTGGGGCAAATATGCAATGTGGGTATATGTTGCGCATCAATTAGTAATAGGCGCAATATTAGCAATTATAAGTTATCTATTCTTAACTCCAGGAAACTTGGTAATCATATAGAAAAAAATGAAGGTGGTCTAAGACCACCTTTGATTTTCATTTGCTATTTTTAATAGCTAGTCAAGATCGTCAGATTCTCTTAGCTTTTTCTTTCTCATTTCAACTTCGTCTTCTTCGTCGTCTTGTAAGAAATCGTTTTCATCAATCTTGATGTTTTTGAATTCTTTTTCTAATTCATCATCTTCAACGATATCTTCGTCGTCAACCTCTTCGATTTCATCATCATCAGCAAATTCGCCCTTTAATTCTTCATTGATTAGAGCTTCTTCTTCATCTACTGGCTCTTCTTCATCGATTAGATCTTCTTGGTAAGAGATATCTACATCATCGTAACTTTCATCTTCTTCAATGTCTTCTTCAGCAATAGCATCATCCAAAGAAATGATTTCTGGTCTATCTCCATCATCATCGCCAGAGAATAATTCTTCTTTATCTAATCTAATTGAAGTTTCTGGAGAATCATCATCAGAGATATTTCCGTTTGCGCGCTTTTCAAGACATTCAGCACAGTATTTTTCACCTGGCTCTACAAGATTTTGACCACAAAGAGGGCAAATCTCTTCTTCATCTTCTACGAAAAAGTCTTCGCTATTATTTAATTGAGCCTTGCATACATCGCAAAGTTCTTCGTCTTCTGGGATATAGTTTAATTCACATCTTGGACATAATTTGTATTTTGGCATAATTCCTACCTCATCTTTTAGCTTACATATTTTCCTTGTAAATGAATTATAAGCGCATATTCTATATTTGTAAATACCTAATTTAAAATTTTTTATAATATATATTATATGTAGCGGATTTATCTACACAAAAATTTCACTAAAAATTAATTTCAATTTAATTAAATTTTAATTTCGCCCTATAAATTGGAAGTAGAAAATAAAAAGGAGAAGCTTATGGCAAACGTTTCTAATCCAATAGCGGTAATGAAAAGACACGAATTAAAATATGTTCTAACAAAGGAACAAACAGAATATTTAACGAAGATGTTAAAAGAATATATGGTTGTTGACCAATTCGGTAAAACATCAATTGCTTCTCTATATTACGATACTCCAGATTGTAGATTAATTAGAGCGTCTATAGAGAATCCACCATTTAAAGAAAAACTACGTTTAAGATCATACGGAATGGCAAAAGAGAATTCTCCAGTATTTTTAGAATTAAAGAGAAAATATGATGGAGTTGTATATAAGCGTCGTGTTGCTTCAACTCTACCTGAGGTCGAGGATTTCTTTAATAATAAACCTATGGCTTTTGGAGAGGGCCAAATAGCGCGTGAGCTTTCATATTTCAGAGATATGTATAAAAACTTAGAACCATCATGCTTGGTTATCTACGATAGAGTTGCATATTTTGAGCCAGGTGGGGATTTGAGATTGACTATAGACTATAACCCAAGATACAGACTTCATGATTTGAATCTAACAACTTCTATGGAAGGCATTTCTTTATTAGAAGAAGGACAAACTGTTTTAGAAATTAAAGTTCAAGAGGCTATGCCACTTTGGTTAACACATATTCTAGATGAAGGCGGAATAAGAAAAACTTCATTTTCAAAATATGGAAACGCATTTAAAAGAGAAGCAAAATGTATGCTTTTAGTGGCATAAAAAGGAGGGAGTAAATGTTCAGTTCAGTATTTAGTGACAACATAACAGTATTAAATATTCTATTAATGGTATTCTTAGCTTTGCTAAGCGGGGTTATATATTCATATTTAATCTCAAGAAAATTGAGATCTTCAAAAGGCGTGTTTATAACAACAACGCTAATGCCAATGGTGGTATCAATAGCAATTTGCTTACTTGGAGCATTTTTAAGTTCTACAACATCAACAGTATCAAGAATTGCAACTTTAGCTGTTGCGCTTGGGTTGATTAGATTTAGATCAACTCCAGGATCTTCAGAAGAGATGATGTTACTTTTAGGTTCTGTAATTATAGGATTAGTATTTGGTCTAGGTTACCTAGCATTTGGATGCATAGCTTCAATAGTGATAGCTGTAATATATTTAGTCCTTGCAAGCACAAATATATTTAAGAATAAAAGCTTTGCTTCAGAAAAGATGTTGAAAATTACAATACCAGAATCTTTAGACTATAAAGATGTATTTGATGATGTATTTGATAAATACCTAAAAGATAGGGAGGTTGTAGAAGTTAAGACAACAGCAATGGGTTCAATGTTCAAATTGTCTTATAGAGTAATAATGAAGGATGAGACAAAAGAAAAAGAGATGATAGACGAACTAAGAGTAAGAAATGGTAATTTGGAAATCTCTATGTTGCCATATGTTCCATCAAACAAAAATCTATAACGAAGCATAGCTTCGAATATATAAATAGGGCAGGTCGAAACCTGCCCTTAATTGTACTTAAAGCTATGCTTTATTAGCGAACTGAGAATAGGATGTCGCCGTAAGATGGATAAGGCCAGTATTTTGCAGCTGTTATAGATTCAAGTGCATCTACATCCTTTCTTAAATCTTCCATTGCAGTAAATACATACTTTCTATAATCTTGAGCATGGTCTGCAATAGGTTTAATTCTATTTGCTTTAACTCTTGCTTCTTGTAAAGCTTCAACTTTCTTAGAAGCACTATTATATAGAGATGTTAATTTCTCTAATAATTCTTTTTGTGAAGATAAATCTAAATTGAATGAGACCTTTTCTGCATTAATTAGAGTTTGCATAACTTCGTTAATGTATGTTGTAACGGCTGGTAAGATATCCTTTTGAGCCATTTGAATCATTGTTAGAGCTTCAATATCCAAAGTTTTGCAATAATTCTCAAGTAGGATTTCAGCTCTTGATTGACATTCTGTCTTTGTAAATACGCCATGTCTTTCAAATAATTCAACATTCTTTTGAGCAGTGAAGCAAGGAATTGCATCTGGAGCAGACTTTAAGCATAGAAGACCTCTCTTTTCTGCTTCCTTTGGCCATGTTTTATCATAAGAGTTTCCGTTGAAGATAATACGTCTATGTTCAATAATATTCTTTCTTACGATTTCTTTTACTGCTTCGTTGAAGTCTTTAGCATTTTCAAGCTCGTCTGCAAATTGTCTCAAAGATTCTGCAACGATTGTGTTTATAATGATGTTTGGTCCAGAGATAGATAGAGAAGAGCCTGGCATTCTGAATTCAAACTTGTTTCCAGTAAATGCAAATGGAGATGTTCTATTTCTATCTGTTGTATCCTTTAAGAACTTAGGCAAAACGTTTACGCCCATTTCAAAATAGCATCTAGCTCTCTTTGAATAAGATCTTCCATCAGCAATGGCATCTAAGATGCCTGTCAATTCTTCGCCCAAGAATAATGTAACGATAGGTGTCGGAGCTTCGTTTGCGCCAAGACGGTGATCGTTAGCAGCAGTAGCTACTGTCATTCTTAATAAATCTTGGTATTCATCAACAGCCTTTATAACAGCAGTTAAGAATAATAAGAATTGTAGATTATCTTCTGGTGTTGATCCTGGGTCAAATAGATTTTCGCCACTATCTGAAGATAGAGACCAGTTGTTATGTTTACCAGAACCATTTACACCCTCAAAAGGCTTTTCGTGAAGAAGACAAGCCATATTGTGGTGGCCAGCAATTTTCTTCATTAATTCCATTGTTAATTGGTTTTGATCTGTAGCTGAGTTTGTATCTGAATAGATTGGAGCTAATTCGTGTTGAGCTGGAGCAACTTCGTTGTGCTCAGTTTTTGCTAAAACGCCAAGCTTCCAAAGTTCAATATCTAACTCTTCCATGAACTTAGCAACTCTTTCTTTAATAGTTCCAAAGTAGTGGTCATCAAGCTCTTGTCCTTTAGATGCATGAGCTCCAAATAGAGTTCTACCAGTATAAACAAGATCAGGTCTTGCCTTATATACAGATTTATCAATTAAGAAATATTCTTGTTCTGCGCCTACTTCAGCATTAACATTTAAAACGTCTTTTCCAAATAATCTTAAGATTCTTACTGCTTGCTTAGATATAGCATCTAGAGATTTCAAAAGTGGAGTTTTCTTATCCAAAGCTTCGCCGCTATATGAGCAAAATACCGTAGGTATACATAATGTATTATCCTTGATGAAAGCATAAGCTGTTGGGTCCCAAGCTGTATAACCTCTTGCTTCGAATGTAGCTCTAACACCACCAGATGGGAAAGAAGAAGCATCAGATTCACCCTTTACTAATTCTTTTCCTCTAAATTCCATTATAATGTCACCATTCTTTCTAGATAGGAAAGAATCGTGTTTTTCAGCAGTAATACCTGTCATTGGTTGGAACCAGTGAGTATAGTGTGTGCAGCCGTGTTCCATTGCCCAGTTCTTCATAGCCTCGGCAACTTCATTTGCGATATCTATTGTTATAGAAGTCTTTTCTTTAATGCATTGTTGTAGTTTCGCATAAGTCTCCTTAGATAGAGTCTTTTGCATAACTTGATCATTAAACACTAAAGATCCAAAAATATTTTTAATACTCATTTTCTCGTCCTTCCAATTTTAATAATATTATTATAAATAAATTTATTTTTATTGCAAATTAAAATATATACATTTACCTAATGCAAATTAAGAAATAAAAAAATACCGCCACAAAATTGTGACGGAATTCTATCAATCTTAGTTTAAATTAAGCCTTCCAAAGTCCATGCAAATTACAATATGCATAAACTGCTTCAACCTTTTCGCCATCCAAAATTGCGAACTCAACATGTGGGGCAGTATTTGGCTTTAAAAGCTTTCTTTGATTGCCAAAATTTGTTTGAATAGATACCCATTCAATAAAGTGTTCTTCAATCATTGGATGAGCAATAGAGCCGATATCTACAATAACTTTGTTATTGTCTATAACATATTTTGGCACATGTTTTTCTTGTGCTGCATCTGTTGTGTTTGGTACAATTTCTTGCATTTTTTGACCACAACACATTACTGGTACTCCAGCATCTTTAACCTTTGCTATAATGTTGCCACAATGGCTACAAACATAAAATTTTTGTTCCATAATTAATCCCTCCTTAATCATTAAGATTATTATATCAAAAGCGTTTAGATTTGACAAAATCACTCTTGAGATAGATGTAGGAAAAGTAGGAAGCATAAAGATATCAATTGTGATAAGATAATTGCTAATATATTAGCGAATAGCGACAAAAATGGTATTAAACTGCTAATATATTAGCGTCTATATTGATTATTTTAAACATATATTTTATAATTAAACCATGAAGAATAAATTTGAATTAACAGACTTTATTAATGTAAAAACCGTAGATACAACAAAAGCGGATTTGGTAAATAGGTTCAAAGCAAGAAGAAAAGAGATGAAACTATCTCAAATAGAACTTGCAAACAAATCTAACGTATCATATGCATCTATAAGAAGATTTGAGACAAGTGGAGAGATATCACTCGATTCGCTTATGAAATTAGCAATAGCGATGGATATGATTAGCGATTTTGATAATTTATTTGTAAAAAGCAAAGTAACAAGTATTAAGGATCTATAAATGGAAAGCGTTAAAAAAATTAAAGTTTTATACAATGGCGAAATAGTTGGATATTTGGGAGAATTAGCAGATTCACAAATAGGATTTCAATATGATGAGAATTGGGTAAAGAATGGTTTCTCTATATCACCGATATCTCTTCCTTTATCCAACGAAGTGTTCATTGCAAAAACGGATTATTTTGAGGGCTTATTTGGTGTATTTTATGACTCTCTGCCTGACGGTTGGGGTGAATTTGTCATTAGAAGGAAACTATTAAAAGACGGCATAGATTATGGAAAACTATCTCCATTAACAAAATTGTCACTAATAAACGACAACGGACTTGGTGGATTAAATTATTTACCTACAGTTAATTATTCAGATAGTGAATATAAAGATTTAGATTTAGATAAGTACGCTAAAAGCGTTAGCGAACTTTTAAATGATAGTGACAGCGTTCCTTTAGACGAACTATTTAGACTTGGTGGTTCATCTGGGGGAGCAAGGCCTAAAGCTCACATAAAAGATTGGATTATAAAATTCCCAACATCATATGACCCAAAAAATATTGGCGAACAAGAATTTGAAGCAAACAAATTAGCAAAAGAATGCGGAATAGAATTGCCTGAATATAAATTGTTCGAATCTAAAATATGCAGTGGCTATTTTGGCTCTAAAAGATTTGATAGAAGAGATGGCAAAAGAGTTCATATGATATCCCTAGCAGCAGTATTGGAAACAACGCATAGAATCCCAAATATGGATTATATACATCTATTCAAAGTTATAAAGTATATGTGCAGAGAAGAAGATTTATATGAGGCATTTAGAAGAATGTGTTTTAATGTGCTTTATAAAAACAAAGATGACCATTCAAAAAATTTCTCTTTTATTTATGACGAAAGCATAAAAAGATATAGATTATCTCCAGCATATGATTTAACCAAAACGCCTCAAAAGCTAGAACACGAAATGACCGTAAATGGCAATGGAAATCCAAATGAAAAGGATTTATTGGAAGTAGCTAAAATTATGGGGCTAACATTAGGCAAATGCAAAGATATATTATTTAAATGCGAAAAGGTGCTTGAGCAAAGTTAGCAAATAATTACTGCAATCGACTTCTATAATAATTTTTAATTATTAAGTTTTTTAAGTTTAAAATAATTTATTTTTTGCGCGCAAACGCTTTACGCACATATTTTATATATGATAATATCAATACAATTTCACTATGTTAAAAAAATAACAAAATATTTAAAATTTTATAGATTGAGGTAAAAAGATGGGTATTGAAAAGACAACAGTTCCTTTCAATGGAACAAAAGAACAAGAAGCTCAATTGAGAAAAGAACTTAAAGAGATCAAGAAGATCGATGGCGGTGAAATGATTGCGCTTCAACATGCTCAAGAAATTTATGGCTATTTACCAATCGAAGTTCAAAAGATTATTGCAGAAGAACTAAACGTATCACTTGAAAAACTTTATGGTGTTACAACTTTCTATGCACAATTCAAATTGAACCCAAAGGGAAAGCGTCATGTTTCTGTTTGTTTAGGTACAGCTTGTTACGTAAAAGGCTCACAAGCAGTTATCGACAAGTTTTCTGAATTACTAGGTATCCCGGTTGGCGGATGTACAGCTGACAGAGAATGGTCACTAGAAGCTTGTAGATGCATCGGATGTTGCGGACTTGCTCCAGTTGCTACTGTTAATGACGAAGTATTCGGTAATTTAACAGAAGACAAAGTTGCAGATATCATCAAGAAATATGAAGGTATCGATGAAGCAATCGAAGAAGTAACAAAGGAAAACTAGTTGGAGGTCAAAATGAAAACTATTAAAGATATTGAAGCAATTAAAAAGCAAATGTGCGATATAGTTGAATTTAGAGACAATCAACTAACAAAAGAAGAAAGAATCGCAAAGAATATTAAATATAGACACACAGTATTGATTTGCGGTGGTACAGGATGTACATCAAACCACTCAAATGAAATTTATAAAGCATTCCAAGAACAAATCGAAACCAAAGGTTTAACTGGGGATGTTCAAATTATAAGAACTGGATGTTTTGGTCTTTGTGCCGTAGGTCCAGTTGTTATCGTTTATCCAGAAGGTTCATTCTATAGCTATGTTAAGCCAGAAGATGTAAATGAAATCGTTTCTGAACACATTCTAAACAATAAACCAGTAGAAAGATTGTTATACAAAGAAAAGGCAGCAGCAGATCATCACGCAGCTCCAGCTTTGTCTGAAACAAACTTCTACAAAAAGCAACATCGTGTAGCTTTAAGAAACTGCGGTCTTATCAACCCAGAAAATGTAGATGAATACATCGCAAGAGATGGTTATAAGGCATTATCTAAGGCATTAACAGAAATGACTCCACAACAAGTTATCGATACAATTTTAGCATCAGGACTTCGTGGACGTGGTGGTGCTGGATTCCCAACAGGAAGAAAGTGGCAATTATGTCATGATGCAAAGGGTGATGAAAAGTATGTTTGCTGTAATGCCGACGAAGGTGACCCAGGTGCATTCATGGATAGATCTGTTCTAGAAGGTGATCCACATGCTATTTTGGAAGCTATGACAATTGCAGCTTATGCTATTGGAGCACACCAAGGTTATATCTATGTTCGTGCTGAATATCCAATCGCTGTTGAAAGATGTAGAATTGCCATCAAGCAAGCAAGAGAATATGGCTTACTAGGTGATGACATTTTAGGAACAGGATTCAAATTTGATATTGATATCCGTCTAGGTGCTGGTGCATTCGTATGCGGTGAAGAAACAGCCCTAATGACATCAATTGAAGGAAAGAGAGGTGAACCTAGAGTTCGTCCACCATTCCCAGCAAATAAAGGTTTATTTGGAAAGCCAACACTTCTAAACAACGTTGAAACATATGCAAACGTAGCACAAATCATTTTAAATGGTGCTGAATGGTTCAATGCTGTTGGTACAGAAAAGTCTAAAGGAACAAAGGTATTCGCTTTAGGTGGTAAGATTACAAACACAGGTCTTGTAGAAGTTCCAATGGGAACTACTTTAAGAGAAATCGTTGAAGACATCGGTGGCGGTGTTCCAAACGGAAAGAAGTTCAAGGCTGCTCAAACTGGTGGTCCATCAGGTGGTTGTATCACAGCTGAAAATCTAGATGTACCTATCGATTATGATAACTTAATTAAAATTGGTTCAATGATGGGATCTGGTGGTCTTATCGTTATGGACGAAGATACTTGTATGGTAGATATCGCTAAATTCTTCCTTGAATTCACAGTTGATGAATCTTGCGGTAAGTGTACTCCATGTAGAATTGGTACAAGAAGATTGCTTGAAATGTTAACAAAGGTTACAGAAGGTACAGCTACACTTGAAGATTTAGACAAGATGGAAGAGCTTTGCTACTACATTAAAGATAACGCTCTATGCGGACTTGGACAAACAGCTCCAAACCCAGTTCTATCTACATTAAAGAACTTTAGAGCAGAATATGAAGCTCACATCGTTGAAAGAAGATGTCCAGCTGGTGTATGTAAGAAGTTAATTAGATACGAAATTAATGATAATTGTAAGGGATGTACAGCTTGTGCTAGAAAGTGCCCAGTATATGCAATTTCAGGAACAGTTAGAGAAAAGCACACAATTGATCCAAATAAGTGTATTAAGTGTGGCGTTTGCTATAACACATGTAAATTCAAAGCAATTGAGAAGAAATAGGAGGATAGAGAAATGGTAAATATTAAGATTAACAATCTTCCACTTCAAGTTGAAGA
>CAMNMY010000015.1 GCA_946545105.1 uncultured Clostridia bacterium | reverse complement strand
AAATATAATAGATGTCAATATACATATGTTAACAAATCTTTGCAAAAAAATGCCACCGACAATCTCGATGGCATCTACAATATACTTTTTTAGTTATTAAACCATCTTTGTTGGGCCATCATTATTTGTAGCCTTTCCTTCTTTTTTAGCAATGTAATCTTCAATACAAGCCTTAATGGCTTCTTCTGCTAAAACTGAACAATGGATCTTTTGTGCTGGAAGACCACCAAGGGAATCAACAACAGCTTTGTTTGTTAACTCTAAAGCTTCTTTAACAGTCTTACCCTTAACCAATGTTGTAGCACGAGATGATGTAGCTTGAGCTGCAGCACATCCGAATGTTCTGAAACCAACTTGTTCGATGATTTCTGTTTCTGGATTAATATACATTGTCATTTCCATGATATCGCCACAAGCAGCGTTACCAATCTTACCATATGCATTGTAGTTTTCAACTACCCCTACGTTTTGTAGGTTTTGAAATTCTTTAATTACTTCTTCGTTATACATTTTTCAATTCTCCTAATAATTCTTCATAAATTGGTGACATAGCACGCAATTGTTTAACTGTCGCATCCAATACGTTTACAACATATTCTGCTTGCTCGATTGTATTCTCTTTACCAAATGAGAATCTAATTGAACCATGAGCTACTTCCATCGGAATGCCAATAGCCAATAATACGTGGCTTGGATCTAAAGATCCAGATGAACAAGCACTTCCTGAAGATACTGCAATTCCGTGTAAATCTAAGTGGAACAAAATACCTTCGCCTTCAATTCCTATAAATGAGAAATCTGAATTGCCTGGGATTCTCTTTGATGTATCTTTTGGACCATTGTAGTAAATATGAGGAATAGTCTCTATAACTCTCTTTACGAAATAGTCTCTAACTTCTTGTGTTTTCTTGTTGTTTTCAGCCATATTAGCAACAGCTAATTCCAAAGCCTTTGCACATCCTACAATACCTGGTGTATTTAGAGTAGATGCACGAAGATTTCTTTCTTGTTCACCACCATCTAAAAATCTTTGGATTTTTACACCATTCTTCTTATATAGAACGCCAACGCCCTTTGGACCATAGAACTTATGAGCAGATAAAGATAACATATCTACGCCTAAATCCTTAACATCAACTGGAATATTGCCAACAGCTTGCACTGCATCTGTATGGAATGCAATACCATGAGCCTTAGCAACTGCAGCCAATTCTTTAATTGGTTCAATTGTTCCAATTTCATTATTAACCATCATAATGGTTACTAAGATTGTTTTATCTGTAATTGCAGCTTCCAATTGTTCCTTTGTTACAAATCCTTCTTTATCTACATCAAGATATGTAACTTCAAATCCATACTTTTCCAACTTTCTGCAAGTCTCTAGTACTGCTGGGTGCTCAATTTTTGTTGTAATAATATGGTTACCTTTGTCTTTGTGTGCTAGCGCATAGCCCTTAATAGCCATATTGTCTGCTTCAGAACCACCAGATACAAAATAGATCTCTGTGCTTCTGCAATTTAGTATGCTAGCAATCTTTTCTCTTGCATTATCAATTGCTTCTAATGCTTCTCTTCCAAAGAAGTGTTGAGATGAACCATTACCGAATATTTCGGTAAAATATGGTAACATTGTGTTTAAAACTTCTTTGTCTGTTGGAGTTGTAGCTCCGTGATCTAAATAAATCTTTTCCATATCTATTTCCTTATAATGCTGGTTAATGTCATAGAATCCAAAAACCCGTTAATTTCTTTATATAAGTTTTCCCAAACAACATGTGTTGAACAACTCTTTTTGTTTGGACAAGGATTATTTGCACTTAAACAATCCGCAATAATTAAATCGTCTTCAAGAGTTCTTAATACGGCACCTACAGATATATTTTCTGCATTCTCTACGAAATATCCACCGCTCATACCTCTTGTTGCTTTTACTAAATCCGCCTTTCTTAAAGCTAGAAGGATTTGCTCTGTATATTTTTCTGAAGCTTCTATTTCTTGTGCAATTGCTGCCAAAGGAATTGGGCCTTCACCCTCATGCTTTGCTAAATAACACATTACTTTTAATCCATATCTTGCTTTTGTAGATAATTTCATATAAAAAATAATCCCTACTGATTTACTAGGAATTATTTTATATCTATATAAAGTTGTTCGTCAAGCAAAATCCTACAAATTTAGTAGGGATTTAATTTACTCGTTAATTGATCGTAACGCGCTTGTTAATTTTTCTTTATATTGTTTGATTACATCCTCAGGTTCTACAATTGAAATTTTATTGCCAAAAGTAAAGCACCAAGCAAGGAATGTATCGCTAACATTTATCTTGCCTCTTACTATATAGTAAGAATCCGTATCTTCTACACAGAATAATCCATGTCCTAATTTATCCATTACTTGGCCAGTAATTGACTTATCAAACTTAAGCGTAACCATCTTTTCTTCGCCAGAAAACATTGAAAATGCTTTATTTCTAATGTCTTGAGCTTCCTTAACCTTCTTCTTAACAGCTGGTGTCTTTTCAACATCAACTTTATCCATTCTATCTACACGATATGTAACAACGCTATCATGTGCTTCGTTATATGTTAATAAATAATATTTATTATCAATAATTGCTAAATCTATTGGGTTTTCAATATATGATTCACCATCTTTTCTATAATTTCTATTTCCTGCTAAGTCTATATCAAAATACTTAAAAGAAATTTGCTTTCCCTTTTGAATAGCTTCTGTAATTGCAGAAATAATATAGAAGATATGTTCATTTGCAGATTTTTTTGTGTTATAGCATGTAATGTTATCTTTAACAAAGTTAGCTTTGTGTGATCCAGCTAAAGAAACAATCTTATCTTCTAAAATCTTAGTCTTCTTTTCTGTAATAAAATCGGCAGATTGAACGGCATCAATTAATATTCTTAATTCATAATCATCAAAACCAGCAACAGGCACGTAATATTGCATTTGTTGACCTCTTTCAGTCAATATCTCAAAACCATTCTCATTTAGCGTAGCAATATCGTTATAAAGAATCTTTCTATCGCAGTTGATTCCTTTCTCTGCAAGTTTTGCTATCAACTCTTTTGTTGTTAGCATATGATTCTCATCTGTTTGTTGTTTTAGAATTTCATATAAAACAAGTAATTTAATCTTATAGTCACTGCCTTTATGTGCCATATATAACCCCTTAATTTTAGCGATGTATAACCATTATAATACGGGAATGTCCCATTTTCAAGACATTCCCGCAAAAATACAAAATTTAATTTTGAAATGTAATTTAAACGCTTTCTTGCGCTTTTTGCTCCTCTTCAACAACTTGAGCATTTTCTTCTTCAATTGGCGCTTTCTTTGCCATTTTTGAATCAATATAAATTACTACTTCATTTGCTATGCAAGTAAATATTAATGTCAACAAAGCTCCCATAGAAACATCGCTTAAATAGTGAGCGGCTGCAAGTATACGAGAAATAGCAATTAATACAACAAATGCGCATGCCCCAATAAATAAAGGCAATTGAATCTTTTTAAGCTTTTCATGCGCCAATGGAGCAAACACAGCAACAACCATCAAAATAGATGCTTCACCAGTATGTCCAGATGGGAATGATTTAAACTCTTCTTTAGTGTAACCAAATTCTGCCATTAATTCTTTATAATTTGAACATCTTTGCCACCAAGCATGGAATTCAACTAAACCTTGTGATACAGTTCTATATCTTGGACGATGCATGATGTCTTTCAAAATAGTAATACCACCCAGCAAAACAAGTAGCAATACTATATAAACACAAAGGAATGGAATCCAAGCTTTTGCATTTTCACAATCTTTAAATACAAAATAGCCACCAACCTCTGCAGCAAGTCCACAAATAGCAGCTGTTAAATATCCAACAATTTGTGGCGCCTTATTATAGAACCCATTTACGCCAAAATATTCTTTTCCTGAATAATTTACCGTAATTGCCAATGCAACCACTGCTAAGGCTATATAAACGATTCTAATCCACATCTTTTGTTGTTTAAATGATATAGCAAAGAATCCTCCACCTATAAATGCTAATCCGCAAAATCCGATTGTTGGTCCAATAACTGAGAAGAACAATCCAAATCCATTTGTTGGAGAAGCTATCGCTTGAGATAATTTTAAATCAAAAATTGAACCAAAAATTAGTCCTAAAATTGCCAATCCTATTGCACTTAGAATTGGAATACGCATATTCTTCATAATAATCCCCTTACAATTAGTTTATTTGTTCCAAGGACGGACTTTTTTTGTCCATCCTTTTTCATCCCAATATTTTTTGTCTTTTTCGCACCATGCCATTTTCTTTTGAACCATACGCATAATAGCGAAAAAGCCTTTTGTTTTAATGCCAGGTTTTACCTTGCCATTTTTCTTAATGATTTGATTTGCAATCTTTGTTGTATTTATATCAATGGCTGCCTTTTTCTTTTCAGATATTGCATCCCAATTGATTGCTTGAACTGCAACTCCATATTTATATATCTTTGGTACGCCCCAGAAGAATAAGCTATCTGCCATGTCTTTTATTGTGGATTTCATACCAGCGCCAGCAGCTGTTGCTATGCAAACTCCTTGTTTTTTAAACATCTCTTCTCTTGGCGAATGAGACATCCATATCGATCCATAGTGATCCAAAAAAGCCTTCATCTGACCAGTTGCATGATATACATATACTGGGCTATCAAATATGATTACATCTGCTTCAAGCATTGCATCTGTTATTGGTTGTAACTTTTCATAATGAGGACAAAGTTTTTCATCCTTCATAAAGCATTGCGTACAGCCTAAACAAAATTCGCCAAAATCTTTTGGTAAGAAAAACTCTTTTGTTTCTCCTCCAATCTTATCTGCTACTTGCTTAGCAATATGATAAGTTGATCCTTTTGCGTTCTTGCCACTGATTAAAACTACTTTCATTAATAATTCTCTTTTCTAACCTCAAAATAGCTTTGTGGATGGTTACATACTGGGCAAACTTCTGGAGCTTCTTTTCCAATTACTAAATGGCCACAGTTTCTGCATTCCCACATCTTTTCTTCAGATTTTGCAAATACAGCTTGCATCTCAACATTTTTCAAAAGCTTTCTATATCTTTCTTCATGAGCCTTTTCAATTTGGCCTACTGCTCTAAACTTCTTCGCAAGTTCTACAAAGCCTTCGGCTTCTGCATCTTTTGCAAATTGTTCATACATATCTGTCCACTCATAGTTCTCACCATCAGCTGCAGTAGCAAGGTTAGTTTTTGTATCACCAATACCCTTTAATTCTTTGAACCACATTTTTGCATGTTCTTTTTCATTATCTGCTGTCTTTAAGAAGATCTCAGCGATTTGCTCATAGCCTTCTTTCTTTGCAACAGATGCAAAATATGTGTACTTGTTTCTTGCTTGGCTTTCACCAGCAAATGCATCTCTTAAATTCTTTTCTGTCTTTGTTCCTTTCAAATCCATAGTGGACCTCCTTTTTTATGTTCTTGAATAATAAATGAAATTTGCAATATTCATTGGCTCTAGTCTATAGAATAATCTAAAGAAGAATTTATGAAGCTTGCTCTTTTCATATTCGATATTGTTTGCACAAATTATATTTATATAACTTGGCTCTTTATCAAAAGTTATTGTTTTGCTTTCACCCTTTAATAGAGAGAAATAGTTTTCACTTGCAATAGCATCTGTATCTACACATACATTGTAAGCAAAGTTATCTGCTTTAATTGTAAAGGTTTTACCTTTTTGCTCTGTTTCAAAATTAACCTTATTTAGAGGCAATGCAGAAACCTTATTCATGATTTCGTAAATTACCTCGCCATTGTATGTAATCTTCAAAACTGAGTCTTTTTTAGGCTCTAATACTACAACTTTTTTAAATGAGTTCTTGCCTAACGTCATCTTTGTTTCGTAAGTATTGATTAGAGAATTATCTTTTATCTTGTATTCTTCAACTTTAATATCAAAAGACTTTTCAAATAAAGTATCGTTATGTGCAAAGATAATTGCACGTCCATCTTGCTTTTTACATGTAACTGCAACTGGAGCAAAGAATTCTTTTGCTTTATATTGAAGCGCCTTTGGAACTCCTTCAAAGTCTACTGATGCCCAGCTTGGACAATTCCAAACATCGTTGTATTGCCAATAGATTGCACCATTACATCTTCCCTTGTTTTGTCTAAAATGAACAGCTGCGTTCTTAATACATTCAGATTGAACTATACCTGTCATATAAGGTAATGAATCGAATGTCTTTGGGAAATCAAACATTTCTGTTAAATAGAACAACATCTTCTTATTACCGCCTATACACTTTTGGTGAGCATTGAATGCCTTTGATGTAATATTGAAATCTTCAGGCTTTGAACAGAATGTGTTGATCGCTTTATTTGAAGGAAGTGATTCAAGACCAAATTCAGATAAGAATCTTGAATGTCTTTGTTGATAATAATCAAGTTTCTTTAATCCATGCCATACATTCCACATATGTGTATCGCCATAATTATCTGAAGAAATATCCTTCATAAAATCTGTTCCAAGTGGTGATGTTGGAATATATGATACTTGTGTAATATCCTTAAGTGTTGCTGGCATAATTTCATAGAAGAACTTCTTTAACCATACAAGTAACTTTGTAGATTTTGGCATCCAAGAATAGATTGTTTCAACTTCGTTGTTACCAGCATAAATTGCTACTGATGGGTGAAGAGACATTCTCTTAACGTTGTATTCAATTTCAGAAACAACACTCTTTAAGAAATCTTCTTCATAGAATGGATATAATTGACAAGCAAAACAGAAGTCTTGCCAAATTAAAATACCTAATCTATCACATTCAGATAATAGATATTCATCCGCATAGCTGCCACCACCCCAAACTCTTATGATATTGAAGTTAGATTTAACAGCTAGATTAATATAGTAATCTATCATCTCTTTTGTAATATCTTCATATATTGCTGCAAATGGAATTAAATTACCACCCTTTGCAAACACTCTTTCTCCATTTAGCATAATGCTAAAATCTGTACCATATTGATCTTTTACTTGAGATAAATACAAATCTCTTAAACCAATCTTCTTTACAACTTCTTCTTCATCGTTTTTTAATACAACGCTGTATAAAGGTTGTTCATCTTTTTGAGATAATTCTCTTGTATACCAAAGTTCTGGATTCTTAATCTCAGCCTTTCCGTTAACAACTTTAATCTCTTTACCCTTTGGATCAAGAATTTTAATTTCTTTTGCTCCATTTGCAGATATTGTTAACTTTGAAATCTCTTTTGTTGTTTCTTGCTTAATAGCAATATCTGTAATTTCTTCGTTATATGCTTTTAGATAAATATCATCTAAGATTCCGCAATATGGAACGCATGGACCCCAATCCCATCCGAAATGGCATCCTGGTTTTCTAATATAAGGAATTCCATCAACGCCATTAAAGTTAGAAGGAAGTGGATCCTTTTTTTGTCTATCTCTAATATATTTATATGCTGATTTAAATTCAATTCTAATTGTATTATTTCCATCCTTTAAACTAGATTTGATGTCTACATTCAAAGGTAAATATGCATTATTTAATACGGCAACCTTTACGTCATTGACATAAATATCGCATAAAGTATCTACGCATTCACAACGTAATGCTACATACTTATAATCTAATAAACTCTTTTGAATTTTAAACTCTCTAGAAAATGTAAAATCATTTTCAGCAGTTTCTAATGCTTCTTGTTCTACTCCAGAAATAAGTGGATTAACAATCAATCCTTTTTTGATAAGATTTCCAAAATCTGTACCTGGAACATCTCCTTTTAATACAAATTTCTCATTTTGGGACTTAATATCCCATTCTCCATTTAATATAACCTTTTCCATTTAACCCTCGTTGCGCAAAAAGGGAGAGGACGTGCCTCTCCTTATTTTGCTATTTTTTAAGCTTGTTCAAATTGGTCTTTGCCAACCCCACATAGTGGACATACAAAATCTTCTGGAAGATCCTCAAATTTTGTGCCAGGTGCGATTCCGTTTGCTTCATCGCCCAATTCTTCATCATATTCGTATCCGCATACGCTACATACATACTTCATAAACAATCCCTCCTTTATTCTATGCCATAAATATATCATATTTATTATGGTTTTTCAATGCTTGATTTTTTTTGAATATGCCGATAAAATCTAATATATTACAAATTTGGAGTATTTTTATGAAAGTTTTGATTATAAATGGTAGCCCAAGAGCTAATAGTAATTCAAAAAGATTGCTTGAAGAAACAACAAAAATATTTGATGCAGAAAACATTCAATATGACATTATGGATATTGGAAATAAATCAATAAGAGGATGCATTGCTTGCAGAAGCTGCGCAAAAACTGGCAAATGCGTATTTGACGACGAAGTAAATAAAGCAGCTAAACTATTTGAAGAAGCAGATGGGCTTATTGTCGCTACTCCTGTTTATTATGCATCACCAAACGGAACTGTTATTAGTTTCTTAGATAGATTATTCTTTAGTTGTCATGCAGACAAACGTATGAAAGTTGCAGCAGCATTCGCAACAGCAAGACGTGCAGGCACTACAGCTACATTTGATGTTATAAACAAATACTTCACTATTTCGCAAATGCCAATTGCTTCTGGTAGATATTGGAATGATGGATTTGGAAGCAATCCAGGACAAGTAGAAAATGATGACGAAGGTATTCAAAACGCAAGATTTGTTGCAAGAAATATGGTATTTTTGATGAAATCAATTGCATTAGGTAAAGAGAAGTTCGGCCTTCCTCCACAAGAAGAAATATCTTGGACAAATTTTATTAAATAGCATTAAAAATCTGGCCCTTGAATTAATCAAGGGCCATTTCCATTTCTTTCAAGTTATTCATATTTAAATATTGGCCAAGAATATTGAGCCATATATTCACCTCTATACATCATTACTGCGGTTGGATTATTACGCTTATATTCATATGCATCGCAATCTATCATATCAACGTTTATATAGCACTCATTGTGTCTTTTAATAAAAACATCTTCCGCGCCGACTTGCTTTAGCGTTGTTTGAATATCTGCAATCAAATTACGTAAATAAGAACTTTTATCTTCTTCCCACAAAATAGCATTTAATTCATTAATATTTGCAGATGCCCCTTCTCTATCTACAAGATACGCAAATAATTCTTTTGATTTGCTTCTTTGGAATTTCAAAGGAGATCCATTTGCAAACACTTCAAAGTTTCCAAAGCATTTAACTTGAAGTTTTTTCTTTGAGGCCATTTCAATTGGATATCTCAATCCTTCGATTTCTTGTTTTACACCTGCTTCATTTACAGGTTTTATAATATAGCCTGATGCATGGAGTTTATGTGCCTCTAGCGCATACGAATCATATGCTGTAACGAAAATAATATTTACTTGTGGATTTATTGCCTTTAACTTCTTTGCTAATTGGATGCCATTTAATACTGGCATTTCTATATCTAAAAATGCTATATCAATTTGCGCATTCTTATTCTCTTCAAATGCCTTAACTGGATTTGAGTAACTTAAATATTCATTTCCATCACCCAGCACCTTTTTAACAACATCTGTTAAGCGAACTAATTGCAATTCTTCATCATCAGCTAATACAATTCTCATTCTTCACCTACTTATAAATAATAACTGTTATTTTCGTTCCTTTTCCAATTTCGCTATTTATGCTTACATCTGACCTACACATTGTATTTAGACGATACTTAATATTATTAAGTCCGACATGCACATTATCAAAGTTTATATCTTCCATATTAAAACCAATTCCATCATCCTCAACTTCGATA
>CAMNMY010000014.1 GCA_946545105.1 uncultured Clostridia bacterium | reverse complement strand
TTATATTTATAAAATGAAATTTAATGATGTTTATAATATTTATCCAGTATTCATTTCAGCAATACTTTTAATATTAAATTCATATTTAAAATTAATGGATATAATAAAACTAATGAGTATGGATAGAATAGATGCTCATACATCTAGTTATAAGTTTTCAATAATGGATAAAAAACTATTATTTTCTTTGATCTTAATATCATTTGGACCAATACCAGACAATGGAGACAATGTACCATGTAAAACATGGTAAACTCCTTTATAATCCTTAATCTTTTCAAATGCATCAATGTCTTTAGGATCTTTAACTACGCAGATAATTGAACTATCTCTTGTTTTACAGATATCGCAAACATCATCATCTGTATAATTTCCGCAAACTGAGCAGAAATGAACTTTTTCTTTAACTTCGTTAATCGCATCAGAAAAAGTCTTTGCGTCCTCTTTAGACATATTGATAATAGAATACGCATAGCGTTGAGCTGTTTTTTGTCCAACACCAGGAAGTTTAGTAAATTGTGCTACTAAATTATTTAATGAATCAATGTTGTTCATAGATTATAGACCTAGACCTGAAAATTGACCTAATCTTTCATTCTTCTCTGTTTCAACTTGTTCCATAGCATCGTTAAATGCTGCTGTGATTAAATCTTCTAGCATTTCGATATCATCTGGATCAACTGCTTCTGGTTTAATATGAATTCCAGAAAGTTTTCCATCACAAGTCATCATAACTTCAACCATTCCAGAAGCTGCAGAACCTGTAACTTCTAAGTCTTTCAATTCTTCTTGTGCTTTTTGTAAATCTTGTTGCATCTTTTGGGCTTGCTTCATTAATTGTTGCATGTTACCCATGCCACCGCCGCCACCTCTATATGGACCGAATCCCATAGTGTACCTCCTATTTATTAATTGAATCACCAAATAGATTCTTTAAATCAGATTTAGCTTGTTCAATTGGTTCAACGTCTTTTGTAATTTTTAATCCAGTAATTTCTGGATATAAAGCTTGCACTTGTCTTAAAAGCGTAGCTTTGTATTTCAATAATTCTTCTATGATGCTATCTACTTTAGTAGATATCCATAGTTCTTTGTCTACGATTTCAATACTATGCGTTGGATCATTTGTTAGAGATTCGCATACACCTCTTTCATAATGAATCATAGATTTATCTTGGGATATTTTGTTCATCAAATCGCCCCAAAGTTTTCTAGCAGTAACAGTTGTGCCTTCCTTTGTTTGAGCACCTTGGAATGTTCTTCTAAATGCCTCTAAATCTGCCAATCTTCTTAGAATTGAAATCTCATCAACAGAAGAAGAAACATCACAAGCCTTTGCTACAGCCGTTTCAAGCACAATTTTTGGCAATGATGAAAATCTCAACGTAGTTTGAATTTCCGCAAAGATTTCAGCCGCTCTATAAAGCTTATGGTTTTCTGCGGCCATTGTTGTTTCTCTAATCTTTTCATATAATTCTTGAGGAAGTGCTAAGATTTCTCTAGCGTCTTGGCAGTTTTTAACATATAAAATGTTATTCATCATTTTTGCCAAGTCTTCAGCAAGAACAGAAACGCTCTTACCTTTATTTATTAAATCGTTAGTTAAAGCCAATGCCTTATCTACTCTAGACATTACGATGTTATCGCAAATCTCATATATATTTAGTGGAGATGAAGCGCCTAATACTTCAAGTACACTTTGATAGTCAATTTTACTTGTACCGCAATATGAGATAACCATATCTGCAATAGATAATGTATCTCTTGCAGAACCATTACCTGCTTCTGCAATTGCGTATACTGCTTCTTTTTCGTAATCGATTCCTTCTTTATCAAAAATCTTAGAAAGATGTTGGGCCAATTCTTCGTTAGATATTAATCTAAAGTCAAATCTTAAGCATCTAGATAAGATTGTAGCTGGAATCTTTTGAACATCTGTTGTTGCCAAAATGAACACAACGTGTTCAGGTGGTTCCTCAAGAGTCTTTAAAAATGCATTAAATGCAGCTGTAGATAACATATGAACTTCGTCGATTATATATACTTTATACTTACCAGCAGCTGGAGCATAATTTATTTTTTCTACGATAGCTCTAATATTTTCAACACTATTGTTTGATGCAGCATCTAATTCTAAAATATCTAAATTGTCTGATTGATTTAAAGCCTTACAAGCCTCACATTCACCGCAAGGAGATCCATCCTCTTTTGGATGTAAACAGTTAATTGCTTTAGCAAAAATCTTTGCAGAAGAAGTCTTACCTGTTCCTCTAGATCCTGTAAACAAATACGCATGTGCAATATTTTGAGAAAGAATTGCATTTCTCAAAGTTTGACGTATATGCTTTTGACCTATCATATCCGAAAAATTGACTGGTCTATATTTACGATAAAGTGATGTGTATGCCATATTATTACACTAAGTTTGCCGCTCAATAAATCTTGAGCGGCAAAACTCCCCTTTTATTTATTTACTTAATACTTTAAAGTATTATTCTTTCTTTGTATCGATTGTTTCTTCGATTGCAACTTCTACAGACTTTGCTTCGTTGATTTCAGATTCTGCAGCAGGATCGCTAACAGCATCAACTACTGTATCAGCATTTTCACCAGCAGCTAAAGCAGCTTTTCTTGCAGCAACTCTAGCAACAGCAGCAGCTTGTTCCTTTTCATTGAATGTATAGAAAATTAATGGAATAGCACATGCAGCCATAGAAACACCACAAGCAAGTGTAGTAACCATCCAAATGTTTGCCTTAACTGTATTGATTGTTGCAGCAATTTCTGGAGAAGAAGGAATTAATTCTCCACCTGCTGTAACTGTTGCATAACCAGCCTTACCTAAAACTAGCAATGTAACAAATGCTGTTAAAGCCATACCAATCTTAGAAATAAGTGTTTGCATTGCATAGCAAATACCTTCTGCTCTCTTTCCTGTCTTATCTTCAAGATAGTCAATACTATCGCCAATCATTGAGTATGTTAGGATGTTACTAAATCCTGATGGGATACCTGCAATAATAATGATGATATAGAAGGCAATTTGTGCAGCTGTTGATGTACCATTTGTCTTTAAACCGATGAAATACAAAAGAACTAACAATGCGCCACCAATAACATGTGACCATAAGAATACATTACGCTTTCCGAATTTCTTAGATAGATATGGAGTCATCAATGTAGCCAACAAACCACCTGGCACAACTAACATAAACATAGCAGCTGCTAAAGCACCATTTCCTAAGTTTACTGTTGCATAATATAAAGCTGTTGTCATATAGATTGTTCTTAAAGAACCAACTACACCAATAGCAATCATTAATAGAATTGGCTTATTCTTAAGTAACAATTTCAAGTTATCTTTTAGAGAAACTGTTTCTTTGTTAGCTTCAAAGAATCTTTCCTTTGTATTCTTAAATCCTAAGAAGAATGGAGGAACCGCAATAGCAACTGAAACGATAGCAATAATTAAATAAGCAATTCTTAATGTGCTTTGGCTGCTAGCATCTAAATTATCTGTAATAAGTGGAATAACAACTGATACTAAACCACTACCGATTGTACAGAATAAACGTGCTACTGTTAACATTGTGTTTCTCTTGTTTGTATCTGAAGTCATTGAAGATGCAAGTCCCCAATATGGAACGTCAACTGATGTATAAGCAATACCCCACAACAAGTAAATAATTGTTGAATATGCTAACTTAGCACTTTGAGATACATTTCCTGGTAATGTTGTAAACAATAGTACTGTGAAAATCGCAATTGGAATTGGTGAGAACAATAAATATGGCCTCATCTTTCCCCATCTTGATCTTGTTTTGTCTACGATTGAACCCATGATTGGGTCATTAAAAGCATCGAATAGTCTAGCAAATAAGAACATATAAGCTAGATACATAATTCCGCTGTCGTTAATTCCGCAAGCAGTTGTTAAATAGTACATAAAGAATGTTGTAACTAATTGGCAAATAATATTTTGCCCAAGTCCTGCAACGGAATAAGAAATAACTTCTTTAGATTGCATTGAATCTTTGTCGTTAGGATCAACGCCTAGAATTTTATCAAAAAATCCTACTTTTTTTTGTGTGTTTTCCATAATCTGCCCCTTTATAGAGTATTTATATAATATATATTATAATATCATAAATATTTAAGCGTTCAACATATTTTTTATTTCTTTTGCAACATCAGATGCTAAAACGCCATATTGAGAATATTCATACTCACAACTTGTAGCTGCTTTTGCACATAAATATGCACCATAGTATGCAGCCTTTTCAATTTCAAAGCCTTGTGCCAACAATCCTAAAATAACACCAGATAACGTATCTCCAGAACCACCTTTTGCAAGAGCTGGAGTTCCATTTACCACAAGATATGCTTTATTCTCTTTTGCTATAATAGTTGAAGCCCCTTTCAAAAGAATTGTTGCTTTTGTAAACTTTATAGTTTTTTGAACAATTGTCATTGGATCATCAAGAATATCTTCCATATGAATATGGAATAACCTTGAAAATTCTTTAGGATGAGGCGTAATTATAACATTTTCATGATTTAGCAAAAATACCCCATCGTCCTCAAACGCATTTAAGCCATCGGCATCAACCAAAACTGGCTTTGTCGTATTCTCGACTATATATTTAATAATCTTTTTATTTTCAGCCTTATTTGGGCCCATACCCATACCAACAGCAATAGCTGAAGCAGACTTTAAAATATCATTTAATTGATTCTTATTAAACTTTAAGTTTCCATCTTCATCATCTAAGCAAATAACAGTACTTTCAATAATGTTAGGAAGCATTGCATATGTTAAAGATTTTGGTATAGCAATTGCATTTAATCCTGCACCAACTCTTAATGCAGAAACACCCATATTGGCAATCTTTACAGCGCCTACATAATTCTTACATCCGCCAATGATTATAGATCTTCCAAATGAGCCTTTATTTGTGTTTTGTTTTCTTTTATCAAAGACAACGTCTTTGTCTTCAACAACTTGAGCTGTATCTTCTAATGCTTCTATGCCTATATCCTTAATAACCAAATCTCCTATATAGTCCTTACCATCATTTAAGAAATGGCCATATTTTGCGTATTGAATTGCGATTGTTTTATCTGCTTTTATTGCAACTATTCCTTGTCCGCTTTGGCCATTTAATCCACTTGGGATATCAACAGAAATTACATATGCATTTGCATCGTTAATTCTTGCAACAATTTCTTTAATATTATCTTTTAGTTCGCCCTTAAATCCTGTTCCTAAAATACAGTCAATAAATATATCTGCCCTATAGTCGCATCTATTAATGCTATATACGTCATCTTTATTTACTCTATCTAAAAAGTATTGCGAGTCGTTAGAAACTTTATCTGAAACTAAAAACAATTTTGGATGATATCCATCTTTTTGAAACAATTCTAAAAGAGCAATACCATCTCCACCGTTATTACCGCTACCAGATATAATATAGATGTTTTTATCTTTATTTGGGATTTCTTCGTAAACCGCTTTTGCAGCTTTAGCCATTAAAGTTGTTGAACCAACTTTTTCAATGGTCGCTTTATCAAAGTCTTGCATTTGTTTAATAGATACACATCTATACATTATTGTTCCTCGTTCTTCCTTACCTTATCTATTGAAGATTTTATTTGTTCATAGTTATATCCTCTATATTGTAGAAATCTTACTAATTGGGCATATACTTTTGGATCATCCAAATCTTTATTTAATGCTTTCTTTCTTGTTAGTGTTAGACATCCATCTTCTTCATCATAATCAGCAAGTACATCATCAATTATTTTTCTGTCGATGCCTTTTAACATTAATTCTTGTTGAAGTCTAAGTTTACCTTTTAGTTTTCTATTTTGGAAAACATAACTTTGAGCATATTTTTCATCATCTATGTATCCATATTTTTCGCACTTTTCAATAACATAATCTACTATCTTTGTAGAATACTTCTTTTCATAAAGCTTATGCTTCATTTGCTTTTTTGATGGCACATATTTGCATATATAATCTACGGCATAGTTGAATGCGTTTTCTTTTTCTGATTCAAATACCATATCAAGAAGTTTTTCTTGCGTAATCTCTTTACCTGGTAGTAATTGATTTTGTACAACAACAAGCATTGACATTGCACAAACAAACTCGCCATCTATATATAGATTGCATCTTTCTGGATTACTTTTTTGTGGAGTTACTTGAGTTATCTTAGACATTATTCGAAATATTTCACTCCGTTTTCAAATATTTGCATATCTTTATTCCCTTCAATATTCTTGAATAGATCATTAGATATCAACTCGGCATTACCTGTCTTTCCGTAGATTCTACCATTTTCAGAAATAATACCTTCAATAGCAAAAGCAGAACCATTTGGATTAAATGGAGGTGTCATAGTTGCATTACCTAACACATCTACATATTGAGTAGCAACCAAACCTTCTTTTATTAAAGATTCAATAGCCTCATCATTTCCAGTTAATCTTGCTTCTTTATGAGATATTGGAACTAAGAATTTTTCATTTAATTTATTTGAATATAGCCATGGAGTCTTATTAGTTGCAACTCTAACTTTTGCTATTGATGAGATATGCTTTGGAATAACATTCTCTGCTAAAGTTAAAGTATCTTGTCTTCTTTCTTGATATATTTTGCCATAAGGCAATAATCCTAAATTCAATAACGCTTTAAATCCAGAACCAATACCTAAAATAAGTCCATCTCTATTGTCTATTAAATCCAAAATCGCATCAGAAATTTGAGAATTTCTAAATAGGATAGATATTTGTAAAGCTAAACTTCTAACGCCATCTGGGATTGCAATGATTTGTGCGTTTTTAATTAACTTTTCGCATTCATCTATTGATTCCAAGACATCATCATAAGATAGATTCTTAACATATATTCTATCTACGATAGCTCCTGCTAATTCAAAGCGTTTTACCATTTCTTTATCTGTAAGTGTTCCGTCTACGACTGGCACAACAACTCTTGGCTTTGCAATTCCCTTTGGAGCAATTAAAGGTTGTTTTGCACAACAAATAATGTTTCCTGCGTTTCCGCTCTCTTTAGATTTTGTTGGATAGACACTTTCAAGCGCATCTTGATATGCATCTACCGCATCAGAAACCTTAAATTCTTCTCCGCACAATTCCGCAGTATGAGTTCTATTAACTCTTGCAATATGTTTTAAATCAAACTCTGCAAGTTCAGATAAATCATCACCTTGAATTACGAAATCTCCAAGTTGAGGAGAATAAGAATCTTCGTGTATTTCATCCCATGTCGTTCCTAATCTATTGCCCATACAAGACTTAAATACTGCGCTTAAAACGCCACCTTCTTCAACAACATTACAAGCTTTAATGCCACCTGTAATAATTGCTCTATTTATAGCCTTATAAAGTTTCTTTAAATATTTGAAATCTGGAACGCCAAATTCATCTCTCTTTAAAGACAATTGATAGATATCATTTAAAGATGATTCCTCATAATAATCAAATACATTTGATATTGTCTTTGATGCTTTTGTAATACCTAAAGCAAATGAGATGACAGTTGGAGGTACGCCCATATCTTCGAATGAGCCGCTCATAGAATCCTTACCACCAATTGCATATATTCCAAGCTTTTCTTGAGCGTACAACGCACCAAGCATAGCGCTTACAGCGCTACCCCATTTTCCCGGATCATCTTTTAGCTTTTCAAAATATTCTTGCAAAGATAAATAAACATTGTCTATATCTACTCCACAAGCAACTTGTTTAGATAAAGATAAAACAATTGAATAAATTGTTCCTAAAAATGGAGATCTTTCTAAAAGATTTGGGATACAACCATAAGTTACTGCAGTTGCAGTATCTGTGTATCCATTTGTAGGCAATTTATTAACAGATGCAATAGTTGGTGTCAAACTATATCTTCCGCCGTATTGAGCAAGAACTGACCCACCACCTAATGTACAATCAAACATTTCGTTTAATCCTTTTTGAGAACATACTTGCAATCTATTCAATTCATGTAAAAGCGCATCTTTGAATTTGCAGCCTTCAAATAAATCCATTGTTTCTTTTTGAGGCTTATCTATAAAATCGTATGCATTACCATCAACGATTTTTGCTACCGCCTTTCCATTGATTTGTGCATTTTCTTTAAAGAAGCTCTTCTTTATATCAAATAAGCACTTGTTATCATAATACATTCTAACTCTTCTTGTAGATGTAATTGTCGCAATAGCAACAGCCTCAAGATTTTCATCATTTGCAAGTGCAATAAATTTTGCTACATCATCTTTCTTTAAAAGCACAAGTATTCTATCTTGTGTTTCAGATGTAGCAATTTCTTCACCTCTAATGTTATCTGTAATCGTTGGAATGAATTCTAGGTTTATATCTACGCCTAAATCAATCATTTCAGTAAGTGCACAGGCAATACCGCCAACGCCAATATCATATGCCTTCTTAATGAGAGTAGATGCTTCAGGCTTTATAAACAATCTTTGTAATCTCTTTAAAATTAAAGGATCACCTTTTCTAAATTTGGTTTCAGTTTTTGTTCTTGCGCCAACAACAACTATAACATCATCCTTTACTTCTTTTTCTCTAATAACATTTTCTTGTTTGTTTGCGCCAACAACAAAAGCACATTCTAAATGCTTAGCTCTATATTTTTTATGATACATTTCATGTACCATACTAATTGGAACGCCAAAGTGATTTGCTTGAGATGAAGCACCTTTTGCTGAAATTCTAGATATTGAATATGGAGAAATTTTGCCTTCGATTGAAGATTCTCTTTCTCTAGGGTCTGATGAGCCTGATATTCTAATTCCTTGATATACATTTGTTCTTTCAGAAATTGGATCCTTTAATACTGCACCCATACATGTTGATGCACCAGAAAATGGTTCTAATTCTGTTTGTGTATTATCTGTTTCATTTTTAAAAGAAACCCACCATTTTTCTTTTTTATCTGCAACAACAGTATCAACTAAAACTGTAGCTGAGTGCGTTTCTGAAGATTGCTCTACTTCTTTTAATTTGCCTTTCTTTATTTGATTGTTTTTAGAAATGGTAGCAATATCCATCAACGTCATTGCATCTTTTGAATCTTTATCTCTCATAGATTGATAAAGTTTATATGCGCTTGCAATGTGTGGATTTTCTGATTTTATATCTATTTTTGAAATCTTAGTATTAAATGTTCTATGTCTTACCCTATCTGATAGATATGTTTCTAAAACCTTTATCTCTAGATGTGTTGGATCTCTTCCTTCTTCGATAAAATATTTTTGGATATCCAAGATATCGTCTTCATCTAAAGATAGATTATTGTCTTTAATAAAATCTTTTAATTGTTCTTTATTGAATTTGATAAAACCATCAATATTATATGTTTCCTCAATTTCTTCCTCTTCTTCATCTAAAGTCGTAGGCATATCCATTGTGCCTTCTTGAGTAAAACCATTTGTTAATTGATAATCTCTAAATTTTCTAAAATCTTCTGGAGTAATCCCAGATGCTGCATATACTGTAGCGATTTTAATCTTTGGCTCTAAATCAGTTATAAGCTTTAGCGAAGAATATACATCTGATAATCTATTGTTATACGCATCGTTTTTAGATTCGATAACTAAAGTTAAATATCCTTTTGATACTGGGAATTTATCATATACAACTTCTGTTAATGGATCACAAAAAACTGAATATTTTGCAATATCAAAAACATTCTCAGATATATTATCAATATCTATTCTAATGAATTGTCTAAAATCATCAACACTAATACCAAGATATCCAAGTATATGCTTTACTTTAATGTATGATGTAGCGTATTTAGGTTTCTTTTCAATAAATATTCTTTTTATCATCGCTTTATAATTCTATCACAAGATATTATAAATATCTATAATATAAGTAGGTTGCCGGCCGGCAACCTACTTTCGTTTAAATCAAATTATGAGCATATGCTGCATATATTACAGCTTCATATTTTTTCTTAGATACTTTCTTTAGCAGGTTCTTTCCTTTAGCTGTTCTTGCCTCAATATCAACATCTTCAGTATTTACTGCTACCATATCTCCATCTATGAAATAAATAGCGAAATCATAAGGTTCAGTAACCAATGATACAAATGCTAATTCCTTAGGCTTTGATACATCACAAAGGGTTACACCCTTTCCGTATCTATTCTTTGGCTCAATCGTTGGTAAAATTACTCTCTTTGCAATACCTGAAGCCAATAGAACCACAAGTTCGCCTTCATTTG
>CAMNMY010000013.1 GCA_946545105.1 uncultured Clostridia bacterium | reverse complement strand
TGAAATAATTAAAGGGTCTCTTGGCGAGACCCTTATTTCATGCAAAATATGTTTGCTTATTTTGTTGTTGAACCAAAACCGCCGTTTCTAATATCTACAGCGTTGTCATCAAAAGTGATACCAAATTCAACGAATATTCCTTGTATAAAGCCTTGACCAGCTTTTATCTCAATTGTTTTCCCTTCATTTGTATCATTAGTAATCTTTGTGAAGATATGTCCTTCATTTGAAGAATTGTAATAGTCTGAATCTATGATTCCAACAGTGTTATTTAATTGCATTCTAAATTTGAATCCAAGCCCAGATCTAGGGTAGCACTTTAGCACCCATCCATCTTCAATCTTTACCCTAATACCTGTAGGTATTTTTATTGTTTCGTTAGGTTTTAGCGTTATGCTAATTGGGGCATAGAAATCATAACCAGCAGAACCTGTTGTGGCTCTCTTTGGAAGCATAATGCCTTCGTAGATTTCTTCGATATTATCTAGATTTCCAAATGTTTCTTGATAATCTTTTTTGTATTGTTCAAATGATACTTTATAAAATTGTGCAACTTTCTTCATATTTTCACCTATGCCGATTATATCACACATTAAAAGTGAATAATAAAATTATTTAAAATCTTGCGAAAAAAAGATAGTGTTGTTATAATACGTGTGACAATAATATAAAATATTAACTTCGAGATTAAGAGGTTGTTAGTAGAGTGTGAATTTTTAAGGGTTTTAGCCCCTTGCGACCGATTAGAAGATTCGACCATGCTTTGCATGCTTTTATTCTCTTCATCCCCTTAATCAAATCATGTAAAAAGGAGGATGAAAAACACATGAAAAAGTTAACAAAAATTTTATCAGTTATTGCAATTATTGCAATATTAGTAGTTTCTTTATCTGTATTCGTTTCTTGCGATAAGAAAGATAAAGCAGTTACAGAAGACACAACATTCGAATTAGTTATTCGTAAGTACAACGGTGCTGACGAAAATTACAATGCAAAGTTGGATGGCGAAATTCTTGCTCAAAAAACAATTACAGTTAAAAAAGGACAAATTAATGTATCTGAAGCATTAGCAGATGCTGCGACAAACGAAGCAGGCTCACATAAGATTGCATTCAACGACACAGATTACATTTTATTTATCGACACAACAGTTGGTTATTCAACATCATGGTATTTAACAAGTGGCAGTTTTGCTGCGGTTCCAGAATATACTGATACAGATTTCCAATGGTCATATATGGCATTCAATGGTCACTATTCTAATGGCGTTACAATGGATTTCGTTGATGGATTAACTACATACACAATCGTTATCGACGGATACGACGGAACAATCGGTTCATAATGATAGATTGGACAAAGACTAGTTGGACATTCCGGCTAGTCTTAATGTCATTAATGGTCGCACTTTTAGTTGCAGTGGATGAAGCATTAGCCTTCATTCCATTTTTGCAACTTGTTACATTTACAGTCGTAATGTGCTATTGCATATTTGGCTATAAATTCACAGTTATTGTCTTGTTGATTTATGTCACAATAGATTGTTTAATTTCTGGTGGAATGTGGCCAATATTTATTTCTATTCCGGTTATGTTTGTTGCTTGGTTATTTTTACCAACGCTTTTAAATTTTTCAAAACTAGTCAAGGGATCTATGTTTAAACAAATGTGTGTTATAGTGGCAATCACTGCAATTCACGGCTTTTTATATGGACAAACATTTGCGGTTGTGACAAGTGCAATATATAACGCTTCAAGTTGGGAAGCATATGCAAATGCTTATTATATGTGGACAATGGCTGATTTGCCTTGGGAGATAGCTCAATGTATAGTTGGAGCAGTAACAGTAGCATTAATGTTGCCACCTGTATATATGGCAGCGCAAAAAGCATTAAGAAGATATGCTGTGTCTCACCCTAATAATAACGAAAAACTTATTGACGAATAATTTTACCATCAAAGATGGTAGTTATAATATTTAAATTGTCATCCAAAATATTTAAATCGGCAAAATAGCCAATCTTTATATCACCAACATTTTGAGCATCAATTAATCTAGCAGGATTCAAAGTACCCATCTTTAAGATGGCTTCCTTATCTATGCCTACTTTTAGTAGGTTTTGAGCCATTTTAGATATTGGAGTAATAGATCCAGCGTAAGTATTTAATTCTTTAATAACGGCTACGCCGTCTTCAATTTCAATCTTTTGCTTAGATGCGCCAGAACCGATGTAATATTCACCATTTGGCATACCAGCTATAGATAGTGAATCTGAAATCAAGCAGATTTTATCTGCTCCTTTCAATTTATATATCATTTTGAACAATTCGTTTGGAACATGCTTGTTATCTGCAATAACTTCACATATCAATCTTGAATCGATTAAACCAACCTCTGTTAGGCCTAAATGTTTTTTTGGATTATTTCTTCTAGATGGGCGAGAAGTGCAATTATACATATGAGTAACAGAAGTAGCACCATTATCTACGCAAGCGTAGATTTCGTCATCAATTGATTCATCGTGCCCAAGTGAAACTTGAATACCATTTTCAACAGCTAGCTTTGTAAATTCAGCTGCATTTGCCTTGTTTGGTGCAAGAGTAACTCTCTTTACAATATCTAAATTATCAAAAATGAATTTTGAATTTTCATCAGTTGGGTCAATTAATAATTCTGGCTTGTGTGCTCCAGATGCGCCTTTAGATAAAAATGGACCTTCTAAATGAATTCCTAGAATTCTAGAATAAGGAGTATCTTTATATGCTCTTATTGCAGCAATCGCAATACCAATATCTTGAATTGGAGCAGTCATTGTTGTTGGCACAAAAGATGTAATGCCAGTAGACAAATGATATTTAGCAATTGTTTCAATAGCATCTTTAGATGCTTCCATGCAATCTTTTCCAAATCCACCATGAGTATGTATATCTATATAACCTGCTGCAACTATATTGTTTTTAGCATCTAAAAGCTCGTTATAAATAGGCTCCCCAATACTAACAATTCTTCCATTGTTAATGTTGATAGATGTAGCCTTTTCGATCTTTCCATTTATAAATGGTCTTGCGTTAATTATAGATAACATATCAAGAAAATTATATGAAGAATAATGCCCAAGGTCAATTGTTATATTTATGTAAAGTGGCTTTGTCCAAAAAATTATTTATTGTCTTTTTAAGGAATATTGTGTATTATATATTTATGCGCGGGAGAGACCCGCAAAAACCTAAAGTAGGAGTTAATTATGAAAAAGAGACTAAACGAAGAGTTCGAAGACGAATTCATCGACGATGAAGAAATCTTAGACGACGACGAAGAATTTCTTGATGATGACGAAATTCTAGACGATGAAGATTTTGAAGACGAAGATTTCGACGATGATGATTTTGATGACGAACCAAAGAAGAAAAAGGGTAAAAAGTTAGATAAGAAGGGCTCAAAGAAAAAAGGAAAACTATCTAAAGGTGCAAAGATTGGTATTTCAATAGGTTCTGCCGTTGTAGGTATTGCGGCAATCGCTTTAATCGTAGTATTTGTTGTTATGCCTCTATTAGTACCAAAAGCAACAATCGATTCAGATTTCGAAGCATTATTATCAGTTAATGGATATCAAAATTATGAGGCTTCAAAGACGGCCGAATTAAAGAGCGATGCAACATATAGCAAGATTTATTCTGTTGATGACATGCTAAAGAGCGGAGAGGTTGATAAAAATAACAAAGCAGAATTCGCTGCAGCATTATATTCATTAGCTATTTCAAATTACAACAACGTTAAGGGATCAGGTTGGTATTGTTATACAGATTCAAGCGTATTTGCTACAGACGTAACAGCTACACTTGGTATTTCATTGACATTCCCAACATTCAATGTAGGTGTTAGAGCTGCATATTGTTTAGGTTATGTTGAAGCAGATGCTCCAAATGCAGCCCAAAAGAAGGCAAAGCAAAACAATTACTTCTCACAAACAATTTCAGGTGTATCAAAGTTGGATATTGAAGGTTTACCTTCAAATTTAACAGGAACACTAAAGGGTATGTTTGGTTATAACTGTATCGAATTCTTAAACAATGGTACATATGCGTATAAGAGAGGCGTAAATGGTGGCGCTCAATTCTATGGTGCTAAAAAGGATGTTGCGTATAAGTACTTAATGGGTGCATATAACAAGAAGTTATACGAAGAAACATATAAGAAGAAGGCTAAAGATCCAGTATCTGGATATCCAGAAAAGACATTCATTACAGATGCTTATAAAGATACATACGCTGAAGCAAAGTCATTAGATTATGTTGAAACACCAAAAGATATTATTCAAAGAAATTCTCCATGGGGCAAGCTAGACACACTTTATGACAATGCTTATAAATTAAAACCATTTGATGAAGAATATACATATTATATCGGTACATATGGAACAGGCTGGGCTGTATATGATTTCTCTAAAGAGAACATTGATGGTTCAAAGACAACAGTAACATATGATAAAAATACTCATATCTATACAATCGAAATGGCTGTTAAAGAAGATAAGGCAGATGCTGCTTGTATGTTTGCAAAAGGAAGCTTAACAAAGGATACAAAGGATTACATCCAATTACAAAACGCTAAGTATGCTTTAACAAAGAACACAATTAAGATTTTCGATAATGGTTTAATCGCATCTTGGGAAAGAGAAGAAACTGTATCTTCAGAAGATCCTGCTAAGTTAACAATTTTAACAGGTGAATGTAAGAAGGGTGGCGGTACAACAAACCACACATATATGTCATTCTCATATAGCCCAATCGATTATTCACCACTAGCATTGGCAGCTAGATATTTACCAGAAATGGGAACATTAACAAACGAGAAGTATAAGCAAGATTTATCAGGCTGGCCAACACTTGATGAATATAATCCAAAAGAAAAGGATTATACAACTCTAAAATAATTAAAAGGTGATATGATATACCGCGCGGTTAATCCGTGCGGTATATTTTTATATTATGGATTTTAGACAAGTTCTACAAAATTTTAAAATAAACGAGAAAATACTATCTGTTGAGAAATACGGCGCAGGGCACATAAATGAAACATATATTGTGCAATGCGAAGGGGCAAAATATATTTTGCAATCTCTAAATACGCAAATTTTCCCAAATTATGTAGGTGTAATGGATAACATCGCAAAAGTTACAGCCTTTATGAAAAAGAAATATAAAGAAGAAGGAAAAGATGTTCATTCATTGCTATATTTAATAAAAACAAGAGATGAAAAGAATTATTTAACCCTTCAAGATAAGTGTTTTAGAGTATTCAACTATGTTGAAAATTCTATAGTTTATCAACAGACAAGCGATTTAAACATTTTAAAAGAAGCAGGATTTGGTCTTGGCAATTTTATTTCTGATTTAAATGATTTTAATGCAAAAGAATTAGTTGAAGTAATTCCAAATTTTCATAATACAAAAATTAGATTTGAAGCTTTTAAGCAATCAATAAAAGAAGATAAGGCATATAGAGTTAATTCTGTTCAAAAAGAAATTAACTTTATATTAGATAGAGAAGCTTATGCTTCAGAAATCGTAGACAAGATAGAAAACAAGATTATTCCAATTAGAGTTACGCACAACGATACTAAGTTAAATAACTTTATGTTTGATGAAAAAACAAAGAAGTTTTTATGCTTAGTTGATTTAGATACAATTATGCCAGGAAGTCTTTTATATGATTTTGGCGATGCAATTCGAATTGCATGTTCAACTGCTGGCGAAGAAGAAAGAGATCTAGATAAGGTTACTTTTGATATAAAAGCATATGAAGCATTTTTGATGGGATTCCTACAAGGAATAAAGGGGAATATAAAGAAGGAAGAAGCTGAACTTTTGCACATAAGTGCAAAGATTATGACTTTTGAAATAGGAATGAGATTTTTGAAGGACTATTTGGATGGTGATGTATACTTTAAAATAGTTGAAGAAGATCAAAATTTAGTGCGTGCTAGAACTCAATTAAAGATGGTAGAGGAAATTGAGAGACACGAAAAAGAAATGGAAAAAATGCTCTATAAATACTATAATAGTATTATAGAGTAAATCGAAGGAGATTTTTTAATGAGCGTTTTAGTTACAGGGGGAGCTGGTTATATTGGCTCACATACAGTAATCGAATTAATCGAAAATGGATATGATGTAGTAGTTGTAGACAATCTTTGTAATTCAAAGAAAATATCACTAGAAAGAGTTGAAAAAATTGTAGGAAAGAAAATCAAATTTTATCAAATTGATGTTTGCGATGAAGAAAAGTTAAGAGATGTTTTCAACAAAGAAAGCATTTCAGCTGTAATCCACTTTGCTGGATTAAAGGCTGTAGGCGAGAGTTGCCAAAAGCCATTGGAATATTATAGAAACAACTTGATTAGCACATTGAATCTAATTAAAGTTATGAGAGATTTTGGATGTAAGAATTTAGTATTCTCATCTTCAGCAACAGTATATGGACAACCAAAGACTGTTCCTATAAAGGAAGATTTCCCATTGGGTCCATGCACAAACCCATATGGAGCAACAAAGTTGATGATTGAAGATATGCTAAGAGACATCTATAAGGCAGACAATTCATTTAACATTGCACTATTGAGATATTTTAACCCAATTGGTGCACATAAGAGCGGAATGATTGGAGAAGATCCAAACGGAATTCCAAACAACCTAATGCCATATATTACACAAGTTGCAATTGGTAAATTAAAGCAACTAAATGTGTTTGGTAATGATTATCCAACACATGATGGCACAGGTGTTAGAGATTATATCCACGTAGTGGACTTAGCTCATGGACACATTTTAGCATTAAAGAAATTGGAAACTAATTCAGGACTTGTAACATACAACTTAGGAACAGGAAAGGGATATAGCGTATTAGATATGGTTAAAGCGTTTGAAAAAGCTAGCGGTAGAAAAATACCATATGTTATTGCGCCAAGAAGACCTGGTGATGTTCCAGAATGTTATTCCGATCCATCTAAGGCAAAGAAAGAGATTGGGTTTGAATGCAAGTATGGGCTAGAAGAGATGTGTCAAGACAGCTGGAGATGGCAATCACAAAATCCTAACGGATATGAGGGCTAATCAAAACGTTTGCTTTACGCGTGTGATATAAGTATAATTAGACTTGCGTATGAAGAAATTAACAGGTGAATCTTATCTAATTAGATCTGTAAGAGAACTATTTGTATGGATAATGGATGTAACGATTATTATCGGGGCATTCGTATTATCTTTAATATTAGGTGAGATTTATATTATTCAATCACAAATCGACTATGAGATTTGGAAAGGGGCATTAAAAGCTATTGCCACTATTATTCCTTTGTATGGTATATCTTTCTGGGCATTTAGAACAATGAAAGTTGTTTGGAGATATGCAAGAGGTAAAGATTACGCAAGAATTATCGGTGCAATCACTGTTGCGTTTATTGTCTTTGTATGTATTGACCAAAGATTCGATTTTATTAACAACGACCAAATTACAGTATTTGACGATCAAAAGATTAAAGTATATCCAGTATACTTCATGTTCTATTTCGTAAGCATTAGTATAATGCTACTTGGTAGAATGGTCTATGAATTAACCTTCTCATCAATTAAGAATAGAAGAGAATTAAAACCAAGAAAAAATACATTGATAATTGGCGGCGGACAAAGCGGAAGTACAATTATTGAAGAATTGTTAAGACCAGAAAGTATTTATAATCCAGTATGTATTTTGGATGATGATAAAGATAAATTAGGAAGATTAGTTGATGGTGTAGAGATTGTTGGTGGTTTAGAAAAATTGGAAACAACAATTAAGAAATATGATATCAACACAATTATCTTTGCGATTCCTTCAATGCCTTTAGAAAAGAGAACAAAGGTGTTAAATGATTTAAACAAAACAGGATGTCAAGTTAAGGTTATTCCATTTATCAGCGATTTGGTTAGCGACATTGGCGTTGCTAAACAAATGAGAGATATTAACATTGATGACTTGTTGGGAAGAGAATCAATTACTTTTGATCACGAAGATGTAAAGAATCTTGTTAAAGACAAGGTTGTTATGGTTACTGGAGGCGGTGGTTCTATCGGTTCAGAACTTTGTAGACAAATTTGGGCATATGGTGCAAAGAGATTGGTCATCGTTGATGTTTATGAAAATTCAACATACAATATTCAACAAGAATTATTAAGAAAGTATGGAAGAGATATAGATTTATTTGCAGAAATCGTTTCAATAACAGATAAAGGCGAACTTGAAAAAGTATTTATGCAACATAGACCAGATTTAATATTCCATGCTGCTGCACATAAGCACGTTCCATTAATGGAATCTGAACCAGTTGAGGCTGTAAAGAACAATGTATTTGGAACACTAAATGTAGTAGAGCTTGCTGCTAAATACGAAGTAAAGAAATTTATTATGATTTCAACAGATAAGGCAGTAAACCCAACAAACGTTATGGGTGCTACAAAACGTTGCTGCGAAAAGATTATTGAAATGATGGCTCAAGGTCATACAAAGACTAATTTTGCTGCAGTTAGATTTGGTAATGTTCTTGGTTCAAATGGATCAGTTATTCCTCTATTTGAGGCGCAAATCAAAGCGGGCGGTCCAGTTACTGTTACTCATCCAGATATCATAAGATATTTTATGACTATTCCAGAGGCTGTTTCTTTAGTTTTGCAAGCAGGGGCTTTTGCAAAAGGCGGCGAAATATTTGTGTTAAATATGGGCGAACCAGTTAAGATTAAGACTCTTGCTGAAAACGTAATTCGTATGACAGGTCACGTTCCAGATGGAGACATTAAGATTGAATACACAGGCTTAAGACCAGGTGAAAAATTGTACGAAGAATTGTTGATGGCAGAAGAAGGTTTGAGAGAAACAGCAAACGATAGAATTAAGATAGGAAAGCTTTCAGATATAAATACAGTAGAATTCAAAAATGATTTAAATAAGATGTGGGATATTTGTTTGACAAACGATAAATTAGATGTAATTGAACAATTAAAAGTATTAGTTCCAACATTCCACCATGATAGAGAATTCTTTGATAAGCTTCAAGAAAAAGCTCAACGTAAAGATGCTTAAGAGATAAAAGAATAAGTTATTTTTAATGTTGATATAGATAATTTAATAGAGAAATAGCAAAAAACGTCACATATGGCGTTTTTTTCTTGCCGTCTAGAAGACGGCACATTGACTTCGCGCGTGTATGCGCATAAAATATAATTGTGAGCGTGTGCGCTCGTATAATGAAAAGGAGAGGGAGTTTTTATGAAAAAAGCGATAATTTCAATTGTGCTAATTGTTGCAGTCGTTTGTTCTTTATTTGCTTTCGTTGGATGCGATGACAAAAAGGAACAACGTCCAGACCATTACACAATTACTTTTTATGATGGGAATCAAGTTATTTCAACTCAAGTAATAGATTCGCTTTCAGAATTAACTGTTCCAACACCAACTAAAAGCGGATTTGAATTCGTTGGCTGGTATACGGATGTAGAATTAACTCAAGCTTTTGATAAAGATTCATTTGTATTAGAATCGGAAAAGGTTAGTTTATATTCAAAATGGAATTCAACAGAAGTAACATATTATGATGTATGTTTTTATAATGGAGAAGAATTAATTTCAAAGACTACTGTAGCTAATGCGGCAGATTTAGTAATTCCTCCAGTATCTAAAACAGGACACGTATTTGATGGTTGGTATTTAGAACCAAACTTTACTACAGAATTTATTAAAGCAACTTATAAATTGTCTTCAAACATCAACTTGTATGCTAAGTTTATTACAGAAGATGAATATGAGCAACGTCAAGCAGCTCAACAAAACCAAGTCTTGAAGATTTACAATTCAACAACGGAAGAAAATGAGTATTATTTCTTTACTGGAAGAACTTATTCATTTGCAGGAATGGAAATCGAAGTATCTCAATCAGGACAAGCTTTGGTTTCTAACTTAACAACAACAGGTTTTAAGGCTGACTCTATTGGTGATTTTAGAATTACATTCAAAAATACAGCAACAAGCAGCGAGATTAAGAGAACTGCTCATATTGTATATTATGTTACAGCAATTTCTCCAGATAATGATTATACAGTTGCTTGGACAAATAGAATGCAAAATGAAGATGCGTTTATGAACGATAGTGCAACCGATGTATTAGCAGTTGGGCAAAATAACTATGTTCCAGCATTGACATACAAGACAACAAATGCAGAAGTAATTGACATTAGAAACCTAGATTTGACATATAAATTATATGATGTAAACGAT
>CAMNMY010000012.1 GCA_946545105.1 uncultured Clostridia bacterium | reverse complement strand
TTGGTGGAATTAACATAGCTAAGTTTGTCTTACCACAAGCTGATGGGAATGCAGCGCACATATATGTGATTGGCTTGCCTGGTCTTTCAATTCCTAGGATTAACATGTGTTCAGCTTGCCACATTTCGTTCTTACCTTGGTAAGAAGCAATTCTTAATGCGAAGCACTTTTTACCTAGTAATACGTTGCCGCCGTAAGCACTGTTTACAGAGATAATTGTATTATCTTCTGGGAATTGTGTGATATATCTTTGTTCTGGATCAACATCGCACTTAGCGTGTGTTCCTCTAACGAAGTCATTGCTGTCTCCTAGAGCTTCAAGAACGTCCATACCAACTCTTGTCATAATTCTCATGTTTAGTACAACATAGATAGAGTCAGTGATTTCGATACCAATCTTAGAGATTGGACCACCAACTGGACCCATAGAGAATGGGATGATGTACATTGTTCTACCCTTGTATGCTCCATCAAGAATGCCGTTTAATTTAGCGTACATTTCTTTTGGATCCATCCAATTGTTTGTAGGACCAGCATCTTCTTGCTTTCTTGAGCAAATGAATGTTCTAGCTTCTACACGAGCAACATCGTTTGGTTTTGTTCTGTGAAGTAAGCATCCTGGTAATGTCTTTTCGTTTAACTTGATCATTTCACCTGTAGCAATAGCTTCATCTGTTAATGCTTTGTAAATTTCTTCAGAACCGTCGATTAAAACAACGTCTTCTGGCTTACACAAATCAATTCTGCTTTGAATAAATTCTAATACTTTCTTATTAGCAATTCTGCTTGAATCAAACATAGTTTTTTATCTCCTGTGTATAAAATTTTTTATCAAAGACAATTATACTATATACTCGCGTATATAGGCAAGATAAATATATTTTATTTTGTGTGCTTAGTTAAAAAAATAACAGAGATTTTTTACGATTATTGGTGATTATATTGTAATCTTGGTTCCATTTTTTTGTATATAAATGTAGATAGAACACACCAGAATAAATCTGTTGGAATGAAAACCAAAAATCCTGATACAAATAAAGTATATGCACTCAAAGATTTATTAACAATAAAGTTATATAAAATAGCCCAATATCCAAGGCCGAAAATATATACAATTGCCTCGTATGCCAAAATAAGAGCTAATACATTTATAAACTTCTTATCCTTAAGACGTGGCAATATGTTTCCAATAATAACACTACCAAACAAGAATCCTAATAAATATCCAAATGTTGGCATTAATACATATGATGGGCCGCCACCTGTTGTAAATACTGGAAGTCCTGCAAGTCCCATAGCAATATAAATTGCAATTGCAATAACTGCTTTTCTATCAAGTAATAGCGTAATTGTAAAACACATAAACATTTGAAGAGTGATTGGAACAATTCCTATTGGAATTTTGATTAAAGAACCTACAACAATTAGCGCAATAGAAAGTGCTATTTTTACTAAATCTTTTGTTGCAATTTTAACTTTTTCGTTCATTTTATTCTCTTCTCCAACAATCTCTTCATTAACTTGAACACTTCCCTATATGCTAAATCGTATAATATAAATATTATAAGTGCACTAAAAATAAGTGTTGGCCAAGTCCATGTAATATTAAACACCTCAAAACTTGTTAATGTCAAACTCATTAGAGCAATTAATGCCCAAAATATCAATGCAAAATATGCTAATTTCAAAACTACTATAATTGATATCTTTATCCACATATTTAAATTACATTTTTCATAGAAGTAAAAATCTAAAAGCCAAGTAATTATCGCATATATGCCATAGAAAAATACAAATGGTAGCAATTTAATATGTCCAACAAAAAATGCTATTAATGCTGCTGCCACATAACTCAATATAGAAGATAAGATTCGTCCCTTGATTAGTGGTAAAGATATTGAAAGCGCTGATAACACATAAAAAGTAACAGTTGCCACAGGAATATAAATAGCGCCTACAATAAATACTATTGCAAGCGCCGCAGATACACCAGATAATGCTACTTCTTTAGATGTTAATCTTCGCATTTTAACAACATGGGATTAAATCACATCCTGCGCATTCACAACATGTGTCTGCACAACATGCACAAGATAAAGCGTTACAACAAGCTGCTGCTGTTTCATCAGAGCTTTTTTCTTGAGTATATGCAGGATTTGAATAACCCGCTCTTTCTCCCCTTTGTCCTTCTTGATTATTATTTGTTGCTGAAGATGCTCCAGATTGATTTTGGTTCATAACCTTTTTTAATCTATCTAAAGTATCTTTGTATTTTTGATTTGCTGGATCTAAATCGCAAGCGATTTCAAGTTGAACCTTAGCTTCAGATTGCCATTGCTTTTTGAAATAGATATTTGCTTGTTGATAGTGCCATTCAGCATCTCTTGTTTCCATCTTATCCAAGATTTCTTGAGCTTCATCAAGTTTTTTATCCTTAATTAAAGATTCTACTTCACCATAAGAAGATCCATAGGTTTCTTTAGATTCTCTATCTTGAACGTCCATTAGACACTCTTCGTAAGCAATTTCAATTTTATCTAACATCTTTGCAGCGTTAGTTCCAATTGAGCCTTCTTCAAAGCGCAATTCTTGGTATTTTGCTTTCATTGCTCTATATGCATCTTCGATTTCGTCTTTAGTTGCACCAGGTTGTAACCCTAAAATTAAATACGAATTTTTTTGCATGGCTCACTCCTTGTCAAAATATCTTGAGTCTTAGCTTTGATGCCGTACCACAAAATATTTGTTAATACTCCTTCATATCTTGTAAGTTTGATTTTATCAAAAGATTCGCAAATTGTATTTTCGCAATTCTTTAGGACAAATTCCAACTCATCATGCTTTTCAATTAAAAAAGTCTTCTTATCTATATAATCATATTGAACTAAAAATAAATTAAACTTTTTCTCTTTATGATCAGTATCAATATCATCTATTGCATCTACGATATAAACCCACTTTCCAAGAGCATACATCATATTGCCTAAATCTTCATTGTATTTTTCTTTGAATAACTCTTTTGTTATTCCTTTCATAATATTTGCAAATGGGTCTGCTACTCTATCTATAGATGCGCAATTATCTTTCTCTAGCGCTCTTAGTTTTTCATATCCTGCATTTACAATGCTATCTATTTTTGCAAATTTCTTTTTTGAGCGTCTATAATGCTTTTTAAGCAACGTTTTATCAAATAACCACTTGCCCTTTGATTTATTATCTAAAATGTCGTCTACGCATTTATAATGCCCTAAAATATTATTTACGTCTATAATATCACGAGTTAATTCATCGTCTTTAACGATAGGTTTCTTAACAAATGGGTTTAAAATGCATCCTTCTTTTTTTATTTCTACTTCTTTATCAAAGATAGAATGATATAAAACATTTAAAAATGTAATGTCATAATTTGTTGTAAAACGCATAGGTTGAGAACACTTTTTGCCTATTGATTTACAAAGTCCACAATAAAATGCCCTATATTGAGCATAGTCCTTCATAAACATATTTGGTTTATCTGGCAAAACGTATCCAAACATTAGATCATTACATAACCAATTGCTTTCTTGAAACGATTCAAAGTTTCTTCAGCAATTACTTGTGCTCTTTGAGCTCCATCTCTTGCGCATTGCATTAAATATGCTTTATCGTTAATTAATTTATTGTATTCTTCTTTCATAGGTCTTAACATTTCGCAAACTGCTTCACCTGTTCTAACCTTCAAATGTCCATACATTAATCCATCGAAATCTTTAACAACTTCATCAACACTCTTGTGTTGAGCAACAGCCATAATTGTTATAAGGTTTGAAACGCCTGGTTTCTTTTCTGGATCAAATCTAATTTCTGTCTCTGAATCTGTAACAGCGCTCTTAAATTTCTTCATAATTGTAGCGTCATCATCTAAAACAGAAATATATGCTTTTGGATTTGGATCAGATTTTGACATCTTAGCAAGTGGGTCTTGAAGTGACATAACCTTTGCACCAACCTTTGTTAAAACGCCCTTTGGTACTGTGAAAATATCTCCATAGATTCCATTTACTCTTTCTGCGATATCTCTTGCAATTTCGATATGTTGTAATTGGTCATATCCAACTGGAACTTCGTTTGCATTGTATAGAAGGATATCTGCAGCCATCAAAACTGGATAATCCATTAATCCCATATTAATATTATCTTGGTGCTTTTGAGACTTATCTTTGAATTGTGTCATTCTATTCATCTCGCCTACCATTGTGTAACAATTTAGTAACCAAGATAAATATGCGTGCTCTTTAACATGAGATTGGAAATATACAATATTTTTCTTTGGATCAAGGCCTAATGCCAATAATAGCGCATAGAAGCTCATAGAATTCTCATGGAATTTTTGAGGATCTTGACGAACTGTAATAGTATGTAAATCTGCTAAAGCAAAGATACATTTATTATTGTCATCATTTTGTAATCTATGCCAATTATCTACTGCTCCAATATAATTTCCTAATGTCATTACTCCAGATGGTTGGATAGCACTATAAATCGTCTTCATATTTCACCTTATTTCTTATCTATGTAATCTAAAACAGCTTTTGCAACATCGTTTTTATCAATAACGTCGTTAAAACGAACTTCTTTTTCTTTTAAACCTTGTAAAGGTTCTGGAATTTCAAGTGCTGTTTCTTCGTTTAATTTTCTTGTAGCTTCAAATGCATCATTTTCTCTTTCTCCAGTAATTGCTTCATAAACATCTGCTGGGAATTTATATGGAGATGCTGTAGATACAATAATTGCAGGATGTTCATCTTCGCTTTCAGCTACATATGCATCATATGCGCTCATAGCAACTGCAGTATGTGTATCCATTACATAACCATCGAAATCATTTTCCGAGAAAATGGCTGCCTTTGTTTCTTCTTCTGTTGTATAGTAAGCATCAAACAAAGTTTGAATCTTATCTAATTCTTCTTTAGTAATTGTATATTTACCATTTTCTTTTAATTCTTGCATTCTCTTTGCTGTTAATTTATCATCATGTCCTGAGATATCAAACAACAATCTTTCAAGATTTGAAGAAATTAAAATATCCATTGATGGAGACATTGTCTTAAAGAATTCTCTGTTTCTATCGTATGTACCTGTTTTAAAGAAATCTGTTAATACCTTATTAGAATTTGACGCGCATACGAATTTATTAACAGGAAGTCCCATCTTATATGCATAATATCCAGCTAAGATGTTACCAAAGTTTCCTGATGGAACGCAGAAATTTACTTTATCTCCAAACTTAATTGCATCAGATGAAATCAAATCACAATATGCTGAAATGTAGTATGCGATTTGTGGAGCTAGTCTTCCCCAGTTAATTGAGTTAGCTGAAGATAGTTTATAATCCTTCTTTAAAAGCTTTGCTTTCATTTCATCATCATTGAAGATTACTTTAACTGCTGATTGAGCATCATCAAAGTTACCTTTAATTGCGCATACATATACATTCTTTCCTAATTGAGTCTTCATTTGAAGTTTTTGCATATCTGAAACGCCTTCAGATGGATAGAATACAATAATATCTACGCCATCAACATCTCTAAAGCCTTCAAGTGCTGCCTTACCTGTATCGCCAGATGTTGCAACTAAGATTAAAGTCTTAGACTTTTCACCTGTTTTCTTTCTAGCACCAACTAAAAGATGTGGTAGCATAGTTAACGCCATATCTTTAAAAGCACAAGTTGGGCCATGCCACAATTCAAGAACATATAAGTTCTCATCTACATTTACAAGTGGACATGGATCATCACCATAGAATCTTGCATATGCATTTTGTGTATAACCTAATAATTCATCATAAGAATATTCTTCTAAATATTTACTTAAAACGAAAGCTGCTCTTTCTTCATAAGACATCTCAACTAATTTATCAAAATCTGCTTTAGATAATGTTGGGATTTGCTCTGGAACGAACAAGCCTCCATCGTTTGCTAAGCCATCTCTAATAGCTTCAGCTGATGTGCATTTGTAATCCTTATTTCTTGTGCTAATATATTTCATATATATTACTTCCTTATTTATTTGTAATTTCGCTATATAATTTTGGATCAACTTCTTTTAACATCATATCTAATTCTTGATCTGACATTGAAGCTGTTCTGCCTCTATCGTATTCCTTATCTACCATTTCTTTAATCTTTGCAACAGTATCGCTCTTTTTATCAATCTTATTGCTCTTTGCTAAGTTATAGTAAGCATTAATCCAATAAGCAATACCTGCTAATCCAGAGTGAGCATCAACAGCAACTCTTGGAGCACGTCCAAAGATCTTTTCTGTATCGCAGATGTTGTAGATTTCTGGATCCTTTAATAGACCATCAGCATGGATACCTGCTCTTGTTACATTGAAGTCTTTACCAACAAATGGTGTTCTTTCTGGGATTCTAATTCCCATCTTTTCAAAGTATTGAGCAATTTCTGTAATTACTTGGAAATTCATACCAGCATGTGTACCCTTCAATGAAGCATATTCAATAGCCATAGCTTCAAGTGGACAGTTACCAGTTCTTTCACCAATACCCATCAATGAGCAGTTTACTGAAGAACAACCATATAACCAAGCTGTTGCTGCATTTGTAACAACTTTATAGAAGTCATTATGGCCGTGCCATTCTAATTGCTCAGAAGGAACTTCTGCGTAATATCTTAAGCCTGAGATAATACCTGGAACTGATCTTGGAAGTGTTACGCCAGGATAGCTGATACCATAACCCATTGTATCGCACGCACGAATTTTAATAGGAATACCGCTTTCTTTAGATAATTGCATTAATTCATACGCTAAAGGTGCTACGAATCCATAGAAGTCAGCTCTTGTGATATCTTCAAAGTGGCATCTTGGAACAACGCCCTTATCTAGTGCCATCTTAACGATGTTTAGATATTTATCTGCAGCTTGCTTTCTTGTTAAATTCATTTTCTTAAAGATGTGGTAATCTGAACAGCTAACCAAAATACCTGTTTCTTTGATTCCCATTTCTTTTACTAATTCGAAGTCTTTTTCGTTAGCTCTAATCCAAGATGTGATTTCAGGGAAATCATATCCTAATTCCATACAACCTCTAACGGCAGCTCTATCCTTTTCTGAATATAAGAAGAATTCAGATTGACGGATAATACCTCTCTTTCCGCCCAATTTATGCATTAATTTATATAAATCAATAATTTGTTCTGCTGTGAAAGGCTTAGTACCTTGTTGTCCATCTCTAAAGGTAGTATCTGTAATCCAAATATTTTCTGGAATCTCCATAGGTGTTTGACGGAAGTTGAATGCAACCTTTGGAATTGTGTCATAAGAATACAATTCTCTAAAGAAGTTTGGTTGACCAACATCTTGTAAATTTGGTTTCCAGTTGCTTTCTATCAAAACATTCTTTTGTTTACTGTACTTAATCATTGGACTGCCTCCTAATTATTGATCTTTGCAAGCATTTCATTTTGGTTAGCAAGTTGCAAAGCTTCTATCATTTCATTTAAATCTCCATCCATAAAGTCTTCTAGTGAATACATTGTGTAGCCAATTCTATGGTCGGTAACTCTATTTTGTGGGAAGTTATATGTTCTAATCTTTTCAGATCTATCCCCTGTTCCTACTTGGCCCTTTCTCTCTGCTGCATATTGAGAATCAGCCTTTGTCTTATAGTAGTCATATAATCTTGATCTTAAAACTTGGAAAGCCTTTTCCTTGTTCTTCAATTGAGATCTTTCATCTTGTGATGTTACAACCAAGCCTGTTGGGAAGTGTGTAATTCTAATGGCTGTATCTGTCTTGTTTACCTTTTGGCCACCAGCACCTGATGATCTATATGTATCTACCTTAATATCTTTATCTAAAATTTCAACTTCAACATCTTCAACTTCTGGTAGCACAGCTACAGTAACTGTTGATGTATGAACTCTACCTTGAGACTCTGTCTCAGGAACACGTTGAACTCTATGAACACCTGATTCATATTTCAACTTAGCGAAAGCTCCTGCACCTGTTACTTGGAATGTACATTCCTTAATACCGCCAAGGTCATCTGTTTCAACGTTAATTTCTTGTGTATGCCAATGCATACGTTCTGCATATCTAACATACATTCTCATAAGTTCAGCACCAAACAATGCAGATTCTTCACCGCCGGCAGCTGGTCTTATTTCAATAATTACGTTCTTTTGATCATGTGGATCAACTGGAAGTAAAGCAACTTTTAGTTTTTGAACTAAATCTTCAGCTTTCTTTTGACATTCTTTGAATTCTTCTTTTGCCATTTCAGCAAGTTCATCATTACCTTGCATCATTTCTTTGCAATCTTCCAAATTCTTTTGGTTTGTCAAATACTCCTTATAAAGAGTAATAGCTTCCTCCATAGAAGCATGTTCTTTTGCATATTCTCTCCACTTATTTTGATCAGAAATAACTTCCGGATCTGCAAGCAGGTTCGTAAGTTGTTCATATCTTTCAAGCATTAAACGTAATCTTTCAAACATATTATCCTTTCTTGGCGATGACGAATCTTTCAACGCCTTGTAAATCTTTTTCTATTTGCACATCAAAGCCTACAAAAATTTCTTTTATCTTTTCGGCTTGATTTTCTCCGCATTCCATCAATATAACTCCATTGTCTTCAAGATAGTCGTTAATTGATAATGCTATTTTTCTATAAAAATCTAATCCGTCTTCACCGCCATCTAAAGCAATTAGTGGATCAAATTCTTTTACTTCTTTATCTAGAGTTTCTATTTCTTTTGTAGGAATATATGGTGGATTTGAAACGATAACATCGAACTTTCCATTAATATTCTCAAATAGATTACTCTCTACAATTTCTACTTTATCTTTTAGATTATGTTTATCTACATTTGCCATAGCTACAAGCAAAGCTTGTTTTGATACATCAGATGCTGTAACTTTAGCATTAGTTTTTGATGCAATTGTTATAGCAATACATCCGCTACCTGTACATAAATCTAAAACTTTTGAATCATCTTTTATATATTTCAATGCATTCTCAACCAATACTTCTGTTTCTGGTCTTGGACATAAAACATCTGTGTTGATATCTATCTCATAACCATAGAAATCGGTATTTCCAATAACCTTCCAAAGTGGCATACCTGTTAATCTCTTTTCAAGAATTTCATTTGCCTTATCTAATTGAGATTGTCTAATGTATGTTTCTTTTTCTAGTTGAGATCTTGTAATATCCATTGAAATAGATAAAATCCATTCGCTTTCTGAAGAATCAGCATTAACGGCTTTTAGTTTTTCATCCATATCCTCTTTGATTTTCTTTAGAGGCTTTTTAACATCAAAAGATAACTCTTTCATATTTGGATCGTTATCCATTGCATAAACTGTTTTAAATGCAGCAATAGCAACTTCTAACATATCGTCTGTTGGCTCTTTTGTTGTTAAGTTTTGTAACCATAAACCTGGAGCTTTTAATACTCTTACAAGTGGGTTATCAAATTTAGCCAAGAATTTCAAAACTTCATAGCTTACTCCAGCTACTAGTGGGATTAAAGCTAACTTGATTGCAAACTTAATCCATCTATTTTGTAAAATTGGAACTTCTGTAAATGCTAATACACCATTAACAACAGCTACGATGAAGATACTTGTAACCATTACGATAAACATAAAGGCAGTTCCGCATCTATCGTGTTGTTTTGTCATACCTCTAGCGTTTTCAACTGTTAATTCTAAATCGTGTTCATAACAATTAATTGTCTTATGTTCAGCGCCATGATACATATATGTACGCTTTACATCAGGGATAAATGTTGTTAACCAAATGTACACCAAGAAAATGCCTACTCTTACCACGCCTTCAAAAATGCTTAATACAAACACAACCCAAGCTGGCATTAAAGACCAACCAGTAAAGTGTTTAATTAGTGCAATAATTCCAGCTTCAACTTCGTGTGGTAAAAATACAAATAGGAAAATTGACAATGCAATTCCCAATATAACAGAAATACCCATTACTACGCTGTATATGTCAATTCCCGTTTTCTTAGCAACCCAGTTGTCAAACTTTGATGGTTCTGCGTCATCACCGAACACTTCACCAGAACGCATTAAAGACTTCATGCCGATTGCCATTGAAGAAATCAAATTTAGAAAACCACGCAAAATAGGAGTTCTATAAGCAGGACTCTTCTTTGCAACTGGTGTTACATATTGACTTTCAATTGTGATTTGCCCATTGTCGTCTCTAACGGCCGTAGCTACAGAATTGATGCCACGCATCATTACGCCTTCAATTACTGCTTGTCCTCCGATAGATGTACACTTCTTTCTCACGATTACCTCTTTTAGAAAAAAAGGTGCAAGTTTTGTTCAACCTGCACCTAATATCATCTAATTTTTAATTAAACGTTGTAGCGCTTCTTGAACTTGTCTACTCTTCCGCCTGTGCTTACTTGCTTTTGCTTACCAGAATAGAAAGGATGACACTTGCTGCAAACTTCAAC